>JAQXIB010000036.1 GCA_029007575.1 Clostridiales bacterium
ATATTCATCATGTTTATCTGATCAATTTAGATATTAATGGCGTAAATACGTGGACAGATAGATGGCGTGGCGGTATTGTTTTTTTATCGGAAGCAGCTTCCACTCCCTCAGCATTTGAAGATGTTTTGGTAGAGGGCTGCACAGTCCAGTATAGTGAGGCAAACGGTCTTAGTTTTACTTCGGTTTATACAGACCGTGACGGAATCAATTGGGGAGGTGGCGCATATTTTCCATCCAATAATATCAAAATTAGGAACAACTTTATTGGTAATTCTGCTGGAGATGGAATATATGTTACTTGTGCCAATGATCCGATTATAGAGTATAATACAGTTTGGAACACAGGATATGACACTCATACTCCTTATGCCGGTATTTGGCCACATAACAGTTCAAATGCGGTAATTCAATACAATGAGGCTTTAGCACAAAAGTTTGGTTACGGCGACGGTCAGGGATTTGATGTAGATATTAATTGCAGTAATTCATTGGTTCAATATAATTATAGTCATGATAATGAAGGCGGTTTTTTGCTTCTTTGCACAGATGGAGCCAACAATGGATTTAATACCGATATCACAGTGCGGTACAACATTAGTCAGAATGATGGGACAATTAGCAATACCGGACAAGTATTTACTTTATCTGGACCTATTAATAATGTAAAAATTTATAACAATACCGTGTATATTGCAGAAAATTTGCCTGTTCGTTTAGTCGGTGCCTATGAATGGGGACAGGGGAAAATCCCCACTAATGTGAATTTTTCTAATAATATTTTTTATAATTTAGGTACGGGAACTTATACGCTTCCAAGTCAGAGCAGTATCACATTTACTAACAATGTTTTTTATGGAAATCATCCGTCAAGCGAGCCCTATGATGCTTATAAAATTACATCTGATCCTAGGTTTATTAATCCCAATAGCGGTACTAATGGTATTGATACAGTTAGCGGTTATAGACTACGTTGTACTTCACCATGTATTCAATCAGGTGTTGCTATTTTAAATAATGGTGGTCAAGATTATTTTGGAACACTGTTATCTGAAAATCAACTGCCTGATATCGGTGCCATTCGATATGTAGAATAGTTGCCAAATGACACTATTTAAGTTTCTAAAAACATTGAAGGAGTTTGAAATGAAACGGCACTTAAGATTTTGGATGGCGTGTTCAATACTTGTTTTGATAGGCTTACTAGGATGTACAAAAACAGAGCAGATGGTAGATAATAAAATTGCGACAGTGAATGGTGAGGCAATCACAGAAAAAGAATTATTTCTTTTTATTGATCAATACCGTGCTTCCTTTGTACAGGAAGCGTGCCAAAAAACAGGGTTAGAATATAACGATAATTTTTGGGAAGCAGAGTATAATGGTACAACTATGAGCATGGGATTGAAAAATAAAGCTTTAAAACATGCCGTAAAAATAAAAGTTCAACAAATTAAAATGGTTGATGAGAATATCATGGAAAGTTCCTCATATCAATATTTTTTGGATGAACTCACTACGGAAAATAGTCGGCGAGAACAAGCACTGAATCAAGGAAGCGTAGTCTATGGAATACAACAGTATACGGAAAAAAGTTACTTTGATTATTTATTTGAAAATCGGTTAATTCGATTGAAAGAAATTATGGGCAAGAATGAATTAGCTGCTTCAGATCAAATTCTTGAGCAATTTTATGAAGAAATCAAAGTAAATTATCCTTTTTTTCAAAATGAAAACGGAGGATACCGTGAGTTCGCCGATGTTAAAGGAGCTGTTCAAGCCAGGTATATTGATATGCGTTACGAAGAATGGGTCGAAAACCAAGTAAAACATGCAAAAGTAGATATTCATGAAAACTTATTTGATAGATTACCAGTTATATAATAAAAGTAGCTTATATTACTAAAAAAAGAGACTGTCGTTTGTGTATCAACTCACTTGCGACAGTCTCCTTTGTTGTTTTTAAGAAATATCGTTTTTATTTACGGCATAGATAATTGTAGATTTAAATACTATTTCATCTAAGTTGTATTGCAAGAATCTGCGTAAATACGCGGTTTATCAAGGTCGGAAAATTGTAGATTCGATGAAAATGGAGCATTGATTTTTATATGTTACGTGTCCTATAATCAAATTGACAGATTATGTTTGTTTGAAATCGTGATTTAATTGGGAATTGTTTATAGTGATTACTGTTTGGCAGAACAAACACAGATTCGTTTATAAGCAATAGAAAGGTGGAACACCGCGTGAAAAAAATAATAAGTTTCTGTTTATCTGCTGTGTTGTTAACCGGAATATTATTTACCGGCAGTCCTGTTTCGGCAACCCAGGAGTTGGCTGCGGACAGCATAGAGGTTGCAACCGGCACTAACAGTACTTTTGATTATTATAAATACAGTCAAAAATATATATCTCTTCCCAGTGCTTCAAAAGAAATTGTTCTTGATGGGGACGCTTGTACTGCTTCTACCGGAAAGGTATCTAAGTTGGAACAATACCAAGGCGCCGATCGGGTTGTTAAGATAGAAACAGCCGATGAGGAAACTTCGGTCAGCTGGGACATTGATATTCCGACGGCAGCAAAATATCAAATACAAATCCGGTATTACGCACTGGTAAATAGGGGAAGTAATATACAATACGGAATTAAAATCAACAACGAATATCCCTTCTTTGGATGTGAACAGCTGTTGTTGACGAAGGTCTGGAAAAACGAGACGAACTCTTTCCCGACAGATAAAAACGGAAATCAATCCCGACCTTCGCAGATACAGGTAATGACATGGCAAACGGCGTATATCAGCGACAACCAAGGTACTGCCAATGATCCCTATATGTTTGTATTTATGCAGGGAAAACAACGGCTAACTTTTGTGGGAGAACTGACCGATATCGTCATTGACAGCATTACTCTCAAACCGATACAGGAGCTGGAAATATATTCCGACGTCGCTAATCAAATGGATTATCAGAATACGGCCAATAACGCTGCACCTATTATTTTAGAGGGCGAGGCAGCTGCTTATAAATCGCATTCTTCTATTATTCCGATGACCGATCGCTTAAGCGCAGGCACCAGTCCGAATGATCCGCTGAAGATATATTATAATACCATCGGTTCGTATAACTGGCAGACGCAGGGCGAATGGATTACATGGGAATTTGAAGTGGAAGAGACCGGTATTTATAATATCGGCATGCGGATACGGCAAAATTATCATCGAGGTTATTCGACCAGCCGAAGAATTTACATTGATCAAAAGGTTCCGTTTAAAGAACTGGATAATGTGGAATTTTCATACAGCAATAACTGGTATATTAAGACACTGGGGGATGAGGAACCCTACCGTTTTTATCTTGAAAAAGGCAAACATACCATTTCCATGGAAGTGGTACCGGGAAGAACCAGTGATCTTTATCAGACGTTAAAAGACAGTGTGTATGAACTCAATAGAATTTATCGTGAAATCTTAATGGTGACCGGCAGTACTCCGGATAGTTACCGGGATTATTATCTGGAAAATGAAATCCCCACTTTAGAAAAAGATTTGACCAATATCCGAAATAAATTAAATGATGAGTATAACAGACTGCAGTCAGTGTATGGCGGACGTGACAGCGATACCGCCACAATGGAGCGCTTGGTTGTTATGATCGACAGCTTCCTGGAGGATTTTGAGACCATTCCGGGACGGATCAGCACTTTTATGGATAATATCAGCGCGCTTTCTTCTTGGATGGTTCGGCTCAAAGAGCAGCCGTTGGAATTGGACTATATTGAGATTGTGCCGGAAGGAACTTCTTTCCGGAAAGCTTCAGCAGGCTTTTGGGCATCTGCTAAATTTATTGTAGAACAGTTTATCGGCTCTTTCTTTGTTGATTACAATTCAATCGGGGAGGACGGCGGCGAGGACGCGCTCAATGTATGGGTCGGACTCGGACGGGATCAGGTCCAGGTTATTCGTGAATTGGTGGATAACAAGTTAAAATCCACAGTTGATTTTAATGTCAGTATTAAGTTGGCAAAGGATTCTATCATACAAGCAACCTATGCAGGTACGGGACCCGATGTAGCACTGTTTGTCGGCGCGGATCAGCCGGTTAATCTTGCGGTAAGGGGCGCTTTGGTAGATTTAACACAGTTTGATGACTACGATGAAGTGGCCAAACGGTTCAGTCCGGAAGCATCGGTACCTTATCAGTATAACGACGGTGTTTATGCACTTCCGGTAACCGGCACTTTTAACATGATGTTTTATCGTACCGATATCTTTGAAGAATTGGGCTTAACTCCCCCGGAAACTTGGGACGAACTTTATGAAATTATTCCGGTTTTGCAGCAGAACAATATGAATGTCGGTTTACCGAAGGTAGCGATGGACGGTACCGGATTGTCTCCGTCTGCCAGCAGTATATTCGACACGTTGCTGCTGCAAAAAAATATGACGTATTTTACGGAGGACAGAAAGCAAACCCGTTTTGACACCCAAGAGGCACTTGATTCTTTTAAGGAATGGACAGGATATTATACCAAATACGATATTCCGCTTGATTTTGATTTTTACAATCGGTTTCGCAGCGGCGAAATGCCGATCGGTATAGATTCCTATAGTATGTACAATAAGTTGTATTTAGGCGCGCCCGAAATTGCAGGAAACTGGGAAATGATCCATCTTCCCGGAACCGTTCAGGCAGACGGCTCCATTAATCATGCGGCGTCGGTAACCGGAACAAATGCTATTATTTTTGACAACGGGTGTAATAAGCAAAATGCCTGGGAATTTATCAAATGGTTTACCAGTGCGGAAATACAAGCAGATTACGGCAGACAAATCGAAGCCCTTCTTGGCTCGGCAGCACGGTATGATACTGCAAATCTGGAAGCGTTTCAAATGCTTCCATGGTCGAATGCGCAGCAAAAGCAACTGTTACAGCAGTGGAGTCAAGTGAAAGGGATTCCGCAGGTACCGGCAAGCTATTATATTTCCAGAAACCTGTATAATGCATTTCGTAACGTAACACTGAACAATTCCAATCCGCGTGAAGTTCTTTATAAATACAATCAAGAGATCAACCGGGAAATTGAACGAAAACGCATCGAATTCGGTCTTGATTAATGCATGTAAGATGAAAGGAATATTATCATGAAACTCGGTACAAAATTTCGATACCTCGGGAAGGATATCAGGAAAAATAAAGACAATTATTTTATGATATTGCCTTATTTTATCTTTTTTTTGGTGTTTACTATCATACCCGTTTTGGTTGCTATTTATCTGAGCTTTACCTATTTCAATTTACTGCAGCCGCCGCAATTCCGAGGATTATTTAATTACATACGGTTGTTTTTAGACGATGATGTATTTTTGATTGCCTTAAAAAATACATTGATTTTTGCCCTTTTGACCGGACCAGCAAGTTATTTGATTTGTGTGCTGTTTGCATGGTTGATCAATGAACTTCCGTCCAAGCTTCGGGCGTTTATGACACTGGTGTTTTATGCGCCTTCTATTTCCGGCACGCTGTATGTTATATGGGGCTTTATTTTCAGCGGGGATTCCTATGGTATGGTCAATGGTTTTTTAATGCAGATCGGTTTGATCAATGATCCGATACTTTGGTTGACTGATCCTAAATACAATATGACCATTTTAATTATTATACAGATATGGCTTTCACTAGGCACAAGCTTTTTGGCACTGATCGCAGGGTTGCAGGGCGTGGACAGAAGCTTATATGAAGCAGGAGCGATTGACGGTATTCGAAATCGCTTTCAAGAATTGATCAAAATTACCATTCCGTCCATCGGTCCTTCTTTGATGTTTTCAGCAGTGATGCAAATTGCTTCTTCGTTTGCGGTCGGGCGTTTGAGTATGGCGTTGGCAGGCTTCCCCAGTACCGATAATTCCGCATCAACCATCGTTACTCACCTGCTTGATTACGGTAACTATCGGTATGAAATGGGATATGCCTGTGCAATTGCTACCGTGTTATTTATTATGATGCTGACAATGAATGCTTTTGTAAAATTCCTGCTTCGCAAATATAACGACTAGCCCTGATAGTAGACTGGCTGAGAAAGGAACAGAAATTCATGTTCAAAACTTCAAAAAAAAGACTGAATCGAAAAATCGGCGGAGATATCGCGATTTTCATTTTTCTCGCATTAGTCGGGGCTTTTATGTTGTTACCGTTTGTTTATTCCATTGTTCAGTCTATTAAACCGATGAGTGAGATTTTTATTTTTCCCCCGCGTTTTTTTGTTCGAAATCCCACTTTGGAAAATTTTTCTTCACTTTTTCAAATGGTAAACACGGCGTGGGTTCCGTTTTTGCGCTATTTATTCAACAGTCTGTTTGTATCTTTAGTTGCAACGGCTGCGCATGTTATTTTAGCTTCTATGGCGGCGTTCCCGCTGGCAAAATTTCGATTTCCGGGCAGTAACCTGTTGTTCCAAATTATTGTTGTGTCATTGCTCTTTACCACTGAGGTAACCGCCTTACCGCTTTATATCGTTATGGCTGAACTTCATTTGATCGACACCTATATGGCATTGATTTTTCCGGCTATCGGCGCGTCGTTGGGGTTGTTTTTGATGAAGCAGTTTATGACCAGTATTCCGGACAGCATGATTGAGGCGGCACGGGTAGACGGCGCAAAAACATTTTATATATTCTGGAAAATTGTGATGCCTAATGTAAAACCGGCTTGGCTGACATGTGTTATCTTTGCTTTTCAATCCATTTGGAATAACGACGGTGCGCAATTTATTTATGATGAAGCGTATAAGACGCTGCCAACGTTGTTCCGGCAGATCAGTGAAGGCGGAATTGCTCGTGCGGGAGTATCTGCTGCCGCAGCTGTGCTATTGATGATTCCCCCGATTGTCATTTTTGTTACTTCACAAGGACAAGTAATGGAAACGATGGCGCATTCCGGCATGAAGGATTAAAAGACGATATGAGGCTGACTGAATCATGCCGGTGCAATTGCGGAATGATTTTGTTCAACCGTCATGATAGGATGCAGTACCGCACGATGATGCGCGTATAATCATTTTTCATAAAAAAGGAAGGAGCGCTGTAATTTTCAATGAAACGGATATACCAAAAGGCCGTGGCGCTGTTTATGGCGACAGTTTTGCTTCTAACAGGATCAACAGTATTGGCTTTGCCCTATCGAAGCTACATTTATGATGCATATCAGGAACCGGTGTACGCGCCGGACGTTTATGTACCGTCTAAGGTTATTAACGGTAATACGCTTGGGGTAGGCAATTTTAATGAACCCAGCGATATCTTTTATAACGGAAAATTTTATATTGTCGACAATTTGAATAATCGGATCGTGATTGCCGATAAAGAGTTTAAATCCGCTAAAGTACTGAGTGAGTTTCGCAACAACGGCAGATTGGATAAGTTAAATAAGCCTTCCAATATTTTTGTTACCGCTGAAGGGAAGCTTTATATTTCGGACTACGGAAACAAACGGGTAGTTATATCAGATGAGGAAGGCAATATCGAAAGCGTTATTACCAAACCGGATAGTTTGGTTTATCCGCAGGAGAGGGATTTTGCTCCGATGGATTTGGTGGTGTCCTCCTCCGGAATGCTGTATGTTATCGCTGACGGCATTTATCAGGGTACGGTAGTTTTTGACAGTCATCACGTTTTTAAAGGATTTTTCGGCAGTAATCAGGTTGAGATAACGTTGGAAGTGTTGATGAATAATATATGGAAAAAGCTGGCAACCAAAGAACAGCGCAAAAAGTTGGAACGGAATGTCCCGGTACAGTATTCTTCTTTGGCAATAGACAGTGAAAATTTCGTATATGCTACGGTACCGTCTGCCAAAGATGCTTCTACAAGGGTTAGAAAGCTAAATCCGAACGGACAAAATATTTTAGTCGGAGCCGATGATACCGAAATCTTTTTTGGAGATCCGGAATCATATATTTATAAGGGAGAGACCAGCACCACGATACTGAATGCCATTGATGTGGTGGATGATAAAATTATTACTGTTTTGGATCGGAAGAATAAAAAGTTGTATCAATACGATCAAAACGGACGGCTTATTACTATTTTCGGCGGCGAAGGGAGCTGTGACGGGGTGTTCAGCGATCCGGTAGCGGCCTGTGCCTTTGACACCAGCGTTGTTGTTCTGGATGCTCAAAAAAAGAATCTGACAATATTTGATATTACAGATTACGGAAAAATTATGTTAAAGGCAATTGATATTTACAGCGATGGACTTTATGCGGAATCGGTGGATTATTGGAAAGAAGTGTTAAAGTATAACAGCAACAGCAGTATTGCAAATCTTGGCTACGGAAAAGCACTTTATCAAATGGGTGATTACCGGCAGGCAATGGAGTATTTTGAAAAAGCAAATGATAAAACGCAATATTCCGCCGCTTATAAGGAATATCGGAAGTCGGTACTGCGGGAAAATTTTACTCTCATTGTTGCTTTGATTGTCGGCTTAATAATCTGTGCCTTTGTAGTGATCAAATGGAAATTGTATCGCTTCATCATTCATGCCTTTCAAAAAGCAAAAGGAGGCACTAAAAAATGAATTATGCGCAAATGTCTAAGAAAAGATATTTATTCTACATTTTAATTCATCCGGTAACCGGCTTTGAAGAACTGAAGTATAACCGTAAAGGCTCGCTGTTATACGCAAATATACTATGTGCACTATTTACACTGGCTAATGTGATACGGGCAGTTGTTCCGTCGTTTCTTTTCCGTACCGGAAAAATAGAAGATGTGAATATTTTCTGGATTATTATCGGCTGCGTGGGCGGATTGTTCCTTTTTACTGTGGCGAACTGGATGTTTTGCACTTTGTTGGATGGGAAAGGAAAATTCCGTGACCTATGGATTGCTGTTTGCTATGCTTTGCTGCCCTACACAGCGCTTTCCATTCCGTTGACCTTAGTGGGGCATCTGTTTACGCTTGATGAAGCGGTGTTTTATTATACCTTTCACAGTGTTTTGTTGTTTTGGAGTGTTTGTTTGGCTTTTATAGGGATTATGGTAATGCAGCAATTCAGTATACCCAAAAATATTCTTACGATTATTTTTTCGTTAATTGGAATTTTGATCATTCTCTTTTTGCTGCTATTACTGTTTTCTTTGTTCCAAAATGTTTATATTTTTATTATGACGCTGATCAATGAGATTTCTTTCCGAATATAGAACGTCATCCGTTTATTCGGAAGACACATAGGTGAAAATCTGTTTAACGCCGCAGACAGATATAATCAATCTGAAAACATAACCTTGCGGCGAAAGAGTGAGGATGAACATGAAAAAAATTTTTGCTTTTATGGTCGCATTGGGGCTGTTTTGCCAGATAACCTTTAGCGTGTTTGCCGTTACGGATATATCGTCGGATCAGGACAACCCGATCAAGACGACAACGACATTTCAGACTGATGGGATGGATATGGTCGGTGACAGCAAACATCTTCAGCTTTATGCAGACAGTAAAACAGGAGCATTTATTCTGCGTCAGAAAGACACTGGTGTTATATGGCGTTCCAATCCGGATACAACATCGGACGATAGTCTTGGACAGGGCAAAAAAAGATTGTTGGAATCACAACTGGAAATCCGGTATTATGATGCAAAGTCGATGAGTCAGGAGCGGGTCAGCAAAATTGCTTCGGTGGATAAAAATGGATTAAGTGCCGAAAAAACAGCGAACGGTATTATTTTTCGCTATTTATTTGTCAATGAAGGAATCAGTATACCGATACAATATACATTGCAAGAGGATCACTTGCAGGTTTCGATACTGATCGATCAAATAGAAGAAACAATGGAAAATCGTTTGATCGATATTTCACTCCTTCCCTATTTCGGTGCGGCAAATACAACCGAAGAAGGTTATTTTTTCGTACCCGACGGCAGCGGCTCTTTAATTCGTTTTAATAATGGTAAATATAACGGCTCGGCATATCAGCAGAAAGTTTACGGAGCAGATCTCATCGTAGCACAGGATCGTTTGGATTATTTTTCTGAAACTGCTGCATTGCCGGTTATGGGCATTTTCAAAAACAGCGGCAGTGTGTTGTCGGTGGTACAAGACGGAGCTGCTTTCACACAGATAAACGCTTATGTTGCCGGCATGAAAAAGAATTATAACGTTGCTTATTTTTCGTTTAATTACCGTCCGTATGATACTGTGCTGTTAGACAGCAGCAGTTCCCGCGCGAAAGAAGTTGTGGTGCTTTCAGACAAGAAAGCGCAGTGCGATACGTTTACAGTGGATTATTATCCTCTGGCAACGGGCAGCGGATATGCGGATATGGCATTAAAATATAAAGAACTATTAATTTCGGAAGGCTCGCTGACCAAAACCACGGCGCAGCATCAGAATCTGCCGGTTTATATTAATTCCTACGGCGCGGTTAAGAAGAAGGGCAGTTTCCTTTGGATACCGGTGGATGTTATGAAGCCGCTGACCACCTATCAGGATGCGGCTGCAATGATTACCGATCTAAAAGCTGCCGGTATTGCGGATATTGTATTTTCCTATGAAGGGTGGACAGCCGGCGGAATGACCGGTAAGATGCCGGTAAAAGGTAAATATGAATCCGTTCTTGGAAGCAAGAACGATTTTCAGACCTTATTACAAACGGCAAAAGAAAGCGGAATTACTTTTCTTCCGGGAATCAATTTAACTGATTTTTACCAGTCAGGAAACGGATATGCCAAAGGGTCGTCGACAGCTAAAAACTTAAACAAATCTCCTTCACTGCAATATCGTTATTCTCCGTTTAGCTTGGTAAAGGATCTGGATACGGCGCCTTATTATCTGTTCTCTCCAAGGTTGTATTCGGATGCTTTGAATAAGTTTTATAAAAAATATAATTTGAATCTGGATGGCATTTCACTGAAAACATTGGGATATAAGTTCTATTCTGATTCCGGAAAAGAAGGATACGACCGTGCAGAAACGCTGGAATTCGTGACCGGCGTGCTGAAACAAGCGGCTGAACAAGGCAGCGTTTTGACTAAATCGGCCAATCTGTATGCGGCTTGCGTATCGGATTATATTTCAGAAGTTCCTGTGTCAAGCAGTGGATTTGATATCACCGACCAAAGCGTACCTTTTTATCAAATTGTGATGAGCGGGTATAAAAATTATTCTATTCCGTCCGTTAACTTAAGCTATGATACGAATTATTCCTTGCTAAAAGCTCTGGAAACCGGTTCATCCTTGACTTTTGACTTTAACGCGCAAAATTTTGAAGATACTGCCGGAACACCGATTGAATCGGTATATAACAGCAATTACCGTGATTGGGTAGAGCTTGCGGCAGAACAATCGAAAATTCTGAATGATGTTTATCAGAAAACAGGAAACCACTGTATTGTCGCACATTTGTCTTTGGCGGAGGATGTATATTGTACTTCGTTTGAAAACGGAACCTCGGTGGCAGTCAATTACAGCGATAAGGACTTTGTATTTGAGGGACAGAATGTTCCGGCCAAGGGATATTATTTGTTTCATGCAGAGAAATAATAGGAAACTATGAAGAAAGGCAGTTGCGGAGTTAAGCCGGTAAAGTTGTACTGGGTTCCGCGCAATCATCATGAAAAAGAAACGCTTAACAATGGAAAATAAAAGAGAAGTTGTGGGATTTGTTTTTATATCTCCGTGGATAATAGGTTTTCTGATGTTCTTTTTGTCGCCTATTATCAACTCCTTGCTGTTTTCTTTTCAGCATGTTACATTGGAAGAAGGCCGCTTAAACAGACCATGGGCGGGTCTAATGTATTACAGTAATGCATTTATCAGCGATGAAAAATTTTTACCGAACTTATACGCTTCCTTTCAAAATCTATTGATCGAGGTGCCGATCATCTTAATTTTCAGCCTTTTTATTGCGATACTGTTAAATCAGCAATTTAAAGGCAGGGGGTTTGTACGGTGTATGTTTTTTCTGCCCTTGATGTTGTCTTCCACTGTTTTGCTATCCATTATAAACGGCGACGCGGTGCAAAGAGTGGGTGAAGCGAGTTCGGTCTATCTGGCATCCAGCACTTCTATGGATCAGATATTATTACAAATAGGACTTCCGCTTAAAATTATTAATTATCTGACCAGCATTATTGACCGTATTTTCAGCATTACTTGGCAATCCGGCGTTCAGATTCTATTGTTTCTGACTGCGCTGCAATCCATTCCGGTCAGTTTGCAGGAAGCCGCTAATGTTGAGGGTGCGACTGCCTGGGAATATTTTTGGAAAATTACGGTTCCGATGATCAGTCCGATTATTTTGGTGAATTTAATTTATACGATCATTGACACCTTTACCAGTTATTCCAATGGTTTGATGCGATACATCATCGAAGAAGCAGGGCAATTGCGTTATTCCTACAGCTCGGCGATGACGTGGATATATTTTGTTGCCATCTGTCTGATTATGGGTCTGGTGCTTGGGGTGTTTTCCAGATTCGTTCATTATGAAAATGATTAAGAGAGGAGGAGCGGATATGTTAAAAACTACTGACATGAAAACATTTTTTTGTGAACACGTAGCGACTAAAAAAAATATTTCTAAAGGAAAAAAGATTCTATTATCCATCTTCCGTACCGCGCTGTTTATCGGTTTGATTTATGTTATTGTTTATCCGATTTTGTATATGATAAGTACAACTTTTCGTACGGATGCCGATATTTTGGATCCCGGTGTTGTGTGGCTTCCTAAACATTTTACTTTGATTAATTTGCAGCAGGCTTTCACATCAATGCAATATTTTAAGTCCTTGTGGAATACGGTTTATATTATGATGGTCAGCGCCGTTTTTGAAGTTGTTTCAACGGCGATTATCGGTTATGGTTTCGCCAGATTTCAGTTTCACGGCAAAAAAATATTGTTCGGATTGGTGTTATTTACCATCATTGTTCCGGCACAGACTACCATAATACCAGTATTTGTGAACTTTTCAAACTTTGATTTTTTTGGTATAATACCAATAATCAATCAGATATTTAACACTGATATTAGTATTAGATTAACAAATACGCCATTTGTTATGTATCTTCCTGCCCTTTTTGGGATGGGTATCCGTTCCGGTCTTTTTATCTTTATCTTTCGGCAGTTTTTTCGTAATATGCCGAAAGAATTAGAGGAAGCAGCTATGATTGACGGATGCGGTCCGTATCATTCTTTTATTCGCGTGATGGTGCCGAATGCAGGATCCGTATTTTTGACTGCTACTATTTTTGCCATGGTATGGTATTGGAATGATTATTATTTATCTTCTGTTTTAATGGATCATACACTTACTATAACGGTTGCTTTGTCCAGATTGGGTTCGGCAATAACAAGCTATGTGTCGGCAAGCGAAGTACAGCTTGTTATGATCAGAATGCAGGCAGGATGCTTATTGGCGATATTGCCTCCGATGATTGCCTATTTCTTTGTGCAGAATAAATTTACTCAGAGTGTGGAAAGAAGCGGAATCGTCGGATAAACAGAAACAGAAAGTGCGGTGTGGTTTTTGAAAATTGAAAAAGTGGACGGCACGGCTGAATGGTTGAAGAGCAATAAAAGAAAACATGGTTTTTCAAAAAATATAGGATTGTTGTTTGCACTGCTTGCTATTCTCATATCGGTGATTATCAGTGTGATGATTTTCATTCATTCTCAATGGGAGCAGGAGTATCAGCAAAAACAACTGTCGACTCTCAATCATATTGATTTTTCGGTTGGCAACTTGATCAAAACAACACGCGATCGTTTAGATATCCTGATGGGTCAATACACCGTGGACTATTTGTTGGATATAAATACCTCTGAGAAATTGGCGGAAAGGCAGAAAATAGTACAAAACTATTTTAGCGGTGACAGTATAGTTGAAATAGCAGTATTGTTTAATTGTCAGGATGGCCGTTCGTATACCAATCATCAATTTATTTCTTCACAGGATTTTATTACAGCGCTTCAATTGAATACAGCTAATATAAAGCACCTGTTTGAATCAGAGCAAAAGCCATATGAGTTTATCGGGATTAATCCGAAAGAATCTTCTTCTGCTTTTTCCAAGATTGAAAAATTTTGTATGGTCGTTCCCTGTTTTAATTGGGATGACGATTCTATTATCGGGTTTATTATGGTGTCGTTTGATCGCAATATGTTTCGCAATACGACAGGGATCAGCAAGTTGGACGGCAATTCTGAGTTTGTTATGTTAAACTATCGGAATGAGCCTTTTGTCCAAACCAGAGCTATGTTTTTACCCGAAGTAATACGGTATAGTACCTTACAGTATGGGCTAAATAAGCAGTACAGCCTTTCTGCCAATCAGGATAAAATTCAGTTGTACTCCGGACAGGAACAGCCGGAACAATTTAAAAACATTTTGGTGAATTTGCAACCGGAGTATCATTTTTTTAAACAAGAAGGCGCGTTCACCGTGCTTTTGTTAGGAATCATTGCCGGCATTTTGTTGTTATTGTTAATAGTAGGTTATTTAAAAAACAGCCATTCTATTTTATTGACACGAAAAATATTAGAGGATCATCAGGATCGGGTGCTTACTCGGAGTTTGCTTTCTAATTCCGAATCTTTGGAAAATCAAGTTGCGAAGCAAATGCTGAACATGAGATCCTTGGAAGAAAAGATGGATCGCAGATTGGCCGATCTGCGTCAGTCTGTATTGACGGGGTTGCTGTTGGGCAGCATGGAGCTTTATCAAAAAACAAAAAATGAAGATATCGGTTTGAAATTTTCTCTTCACAATTGTACGGTCGTTACTTTTTCAACCGTGAATTTAGATAAGGTGGTTCAAAAATTAAAAGGCAAGGTACAGGACGAACAGAAACTTCTGGTATTTGTGATTAATAATATTATTAGCGAATATCGACATTGTGCAGTGTTGCTACATAGAGACGATATTATCGCCATCATCGGACATAATGCCGTGATCGGTGCAGAGAGCCATTCGATTGCTCAAATAGTAGATATTATTGTCAGCGTTTGTAAAAAAGAACTGGGCATTCAGCTTTTAGTAGGAATAGGACGTAGTGCCGACGATGAATCACAGATTCACAGCAGTTATCAAGAAAGCCTGTTTGCATTGGAACAAGTATCTGCGTTGGGCAAGACCATATTGTCATATAATGACGCGTTGAAACTTACTGTCCCCGATCAAAATTATACGCAGTTGATTGTGATGCAGTATCAACTGATTTCTGCCTGTAAAACAGAAGATTGGGTGGAAGTAGTACGGTTGTTTGCCATGATTTCAGATCAAATACTCGATGAAAGCGTTGCGGATATCAGCATTTTAAAGGTACAGTTAACAGAATGTATGAATGCTATTGCACAGCAGGTTCAGCAGAATCGTAGCTTTTTTGAGGATGATGCGGAACGATTAAATGATATGATTTTCCGGACCGTTGAAGCCGACAGCAGAAATCAGTTGAAGCAGGCAACAGATGATTTTATACAGTATTTTAAGGCTTGCACACAGCGCATCAAGGAAAAAGAATCGTTGGAGTTTGTCAGCAAGGTACAACAAATTATCGAGGAACAATATTCCAATCAAGACATGAGCGTTGCTTTCATTGCAGATATTTTAAATACTAATGTGAAAATGTTATCGGCTGCATATAAACAAAAAACCGGAAAAGGTCTTTTGGATGTGATTAACAGCCAACGAATTCAGGTCGCAAAAAATTTACTGATACAAAGTGATAAAAACATTGCGGATATTTCATCTGCTGCAGGCTATGACAATGTGAATACTTTTATTCGGGTGTTTAAGCGATACTGCGGCATTACTCCGGGAAAATTTCGTGAAATGAATAAATAAGAATTGTATGATGGTCATTACCATATGATGCAAATGCCGATGAATCGCATATTTTTCGCATGGTATGGATTTTTGTATATCCTTAGAAAATGAACGATATACAATTGCGAAATTACTTGATAATATAATATTGTAAAAATATATTTGAGAAATTAGGCAGGAAACATTGCAGTGAAAAGAAAGAAAATCTTCTTGGCGATTATGGTTGTGGAAATGATATTATCCTTTCTTCCGGTTTTCGCACAAGAAATACGCACAGAAGGAGGGACAGGGATGATTTATTATCTGGACAGCTTGCATGGTTCGGATGACAATGACGGTTCAACGCCGGAAACAGCATATCAGACATTGGAACGTATCAATGGAATGATGCTTTCTGCCCATACAAAGGTGTTGTTGAAAGCCGGCAGTGTTTTTTTTGGCACCTTGGCTCCTGTACGAGAGGACAGCGAGGGGTTTATTGAAATTGACCGTTACGGTGAAGGCCCGGATCCGATTATTAACGGGAACGGCAATTTTGCAGCAGTCAATCTGAAAAATTTAAGCTATATTAAAATTGCGAATCTTGAGGTGACAAATATTGCACCCGAAGCAGACAGGACACGATGCGGTGTTTATTCGGAATGTGGCGGAGAGGACACGCAGGGAGGCAATTTTAAGGAAATTTATCTAAGCAATATCAATGTACATGATGTTACCAGCGTTTACAGCCGCACCGGGGGCGGAATCGTCTTTGACACCAGAAAAGCAGCTCAGCCGGTTACATATGAAAATGTATTCATTGAGAATTGCAGGATCAAAGACACCAATGCGAACGGAATCACTTTTACTTCCGCTTACAGCAAACGGATTGGAATTGATTGGGCAGAGATGCCGTATACACCATCTAAGAATATTGTGATCCGCAATAATTTTGTTTATAACTGCGGAGGAGATGGGGTTTTTCAGTCTTGCGCTATTGATCCGCTGATTGAACGAAATGTCGTATATGGTTGCTGTTGGGCAGGGGATACGGCTTATGCCGGTATCTGGCCGCACAACTCCGCAAATGCAATTATGCAGTACAATGAGGCATACGGACAGGCGTTGGTTGGTGGTGACGCACAAGGATATGATGTCGATATTAACTGTGATAATACCTTAGTACAATATAATTACAGCCATCATAATGACGGCGGATTCTTACTGATCTGCACTTCCGGGGACCAAGGCGGTTATAATGATGACGTTACGGTAAGACATAATTTGAGTGAAGAAGATAAAGGACAGATATTTACATTGTCCGGTCCGATTACCAATATTAAAATTTATAATAACACCGTTTCTTGTCAGCAACCGCCGAATACACGTTTGATCGGAATGTATCAGTGGGGGAACAGCGGCGGCGGTCCCAATCACGTCAGCGTGGAGAACAACATATTTTCTATGAACGGAACCGGTTTTAATCAGTTCTATCCCGATACAGAGTATCAATTCCGAGGAAATTTGTATTACGGTACTTATAACTTTTCCGATATTTCCGATAGTGAAAAGAAGATGGGCGACCCCGGTTTTGCGGGCGATGATCCGATCTATGGGATTTCTAACGGAAGTGGGTTCCGGTTGACTAAAAGTTCTGTTGCATACCAAACTGCAAAGCCATCGCAGTTTGATGATATAGCAAATGAAAAAGAGATGATTAATATCGGTGCTTTTTCATAATTCATGATTAAAGCCGACATTGATCGGCTGGGTATTTGTATTCGGACTCCGATTGAAAATTTGATAGCTTTCGGCGTAGGTAAGTGCACTGCCCATGCAGAAGGTTTTGCAAATATTCGATAGAGTCAGAAACAAAAAAGTTTAAATGAAATGGTTGTAGAAAACCGAAACACATTAATTTAAATTATTAATTATGGACGGTGAGAAAATGACTTATTTTAAAGAAAACAAGAAAAGACTGCTTTCAGCTGTTATTGCATTAGTAATGATGATAAACCTTGCTTTTATGTCTATTGTTTCTATTGCAGCACAAGGGTCAGATCAAGAAGTTAAGGTACAGCCGACGTGGTTTACAGAGGAAAACAAAACGAACTGGTGGATTGTAGGCGGTATGTATGAGGAGGGACATGGAAGATGTGACCTTACGGTTCAGGATGGCGTTTGGAAATATTTATTGAAAACCGACTGGGGCTGGACCGATAATGTTATTGAATACAATCAGGGTGAATTAAATATTGACACCAGTAAAACGCCTTACTTGAATATAAAAGTAAAGGCTTCCAAAGATACCACTTTGTTTTTAAATAAAAAACCGGAAGGAGATTGGATTCGGCTGGATTTTGCGACCATCAAAGCGAACCAATTGACTGAGATGCAAATCAAGCTTTCTGATATTCCGGGAATTGAACAATTGATAGATGACCAGGGCATTTTAAGCTTGACTGCAACTGGATTTAAGACTGATAATTTTGTACCGAACACAGGAGATTATCTGGAATATTATGACTTTTACTTTACTAGTGCAAAGAAAAATGTTGTTGAGTATACGCCAGGCTGGGTAATTGATGATTATACTGCATGGTGGGCAACTGATCAGGCTGACAGCATTGCAGACAGCTGGCGATTTACCATGCAGAACGCCTGGACCTATACAGTGCATGGGCTTGCATGGGATCAGGGATTTTGCGAGTCAAATTCTTCGGGATTGTATATTGATACAAATAAGGCTCCTTATCTCTATTATAAAGTAAAAACCCCAAAAGAATCAAATATTTATATTAATGTAAGTAAAGAACAACCGGCAGACGGGCAAAAGCCGGCAGATTTGACAAAAATCAAATTGGCAGATATACCAAATACAAGCGCAACAGAAGGATATATAAAGATTTCGGACATTCCCGGGATATCCGATTTTATGCAAAATGGTCAATTCTATCTACACGGAATGGGATTTTCAACAGAGGGATTTGAGGTAGAGGATTCTTTTGCTATCTATGACTTTTATGCTGCTGATTTTAACGTGTCTATTGAAAATGACAAAACGGTTTATACCGAAGTTGCAGATAGCCGTATCCAGCCGGATTGGTTCAATGCAGATAAAAGATCCGTTTGGTTTTCAGTTGATCAAGCAGATGCAAGCGGCACAAGCTGGCGTTTTACTGTAAAAGAAAAACAGGGCATGAGCTATACGTTAAACGGAACCGCATGGGACCAAGGATTTGTTAATACAAATCAAAGGGGATTTAACGTCAATGTAAACGAAACGCCCTATTTGACCATTAAAGTTACCTCGCCGAGATATTCACAATTGTTTTTAAATGTGAAGCAAAAGGATGATCAAGGTGAACTGAAGCAGTTGAAATTTACAACTGTTTCCGGCGAAAAGGAAGTCCAGTTTAAGCTTGCTGATATTCCCGGGCTGTCCGATTATATTGATGCAGACGGAAATTTCTTCTTGCATGGTATCGGATTTACCACAACCGGATTTGCAGTTGGAGATAAATTTACTTATCATAAATTTCTTTTAACTAGTGAATTTGATCCTGCATTGAAATTACCGGAAACACTTACCCCGGTTTGGTTTAATGAGGATAAAACGACGTCTTGGGATGCTTCCGGACAATACAGCGGAACGGAAAACGAAAAATGCAGTATTGAGGTTCAGGGAGGAAAGTGGAAATACATATTAAAATCCAAATCTGATGGCGACAACAATTATGTTGAGAGCAATACCGACAGTATTCAGATTGATACTACCCTTATGCCATATTTAAATATAAAAGTTGAGTCATCTGCCGATTCTGATTTTTATATTGTTACAGGCAATGGGGAAAAAATCACAGTTGGTACAGTGAAGAGCGGTTATACAAAAGAGATTCAACTGAAACTGACCGAAACAGAAGGCATAGCAGATGCTATTGATTCAGATGGTATTTTACAGTTGAATGGTGCCGGCTTCTATACTGATCATTTTTCTGTCGGAGACAGCTTGCGGTTCCATCATTTTTACGCGACAGAGGAGGAAATGAATATCCCGACAGAAACAGACTCTGCTATAGGCGATGATACTATTTATCCTGTTTGGCTGTCTGACTCTGAGGCGGGTGACTGGTGGGATTGGGATTGGAGCACCGGTTCCGGAACGCTTCCTACTCGATTCAGTGTCAAATTTCAAGAAGACGGTACTGTTGATCTAGAATTTCATGGCGACTTTGAGGATTATAAGCATCTCGGTGCAAAGTATACTCTTGATTTGGCAAAAACACCGTATTTATATTATGATATTAATTCTGAATTTGCAACGGATTTGCGATTGGTCTTGGGACAGGGCGCAGATTATAACGATGGAGTAAAAATTATTAACACTATTAACGGAGAGTCAAAGGGCATTGTCGACTTAAGAGAAGTGGATTCACTGAAATCCTTTATTTATGACAATAAGCTGGATGTATACGGTATGGTATTCCGTAATGCATACGGTACACAGACCAACGGAAAGAAGATGAGCATCAGATTATTTGATTTTGCAGGATATGATAAGCAGTATCCGAGTGAGCGTCCGGAAGCGCCTGTTATATCTCTGGATGACTTGACTATGACAGAACAAGTTAATGTATCTGTGAATGCTCCTTCCGGTGCGCAGCGCGTGATGTATAAAATCGGTGCAAACGGCGATTATACAGATTATACAGCACCGATTATGATTAAGAAAAATGTGCCGATTTATGCAAAATATTTTTCTGCCAATGGTTTTTGGTCGTTAGAATCGAAATTGCAAATTACTAATATTGTATCCGGTTCTGGCGGTGATGCAGAAACATTACAGCCGAATTGGTTTGATGAAGCAAACAAAGATTATTGGTGGAGCGATGATTGGCATGTAGATCAAGATGATGCAAATCGTTTTTCACTGTCTTATGATAATGATCTTTGGAAACTTACTGTCGGTCAGGAATGGGCGAAAAACGTATATGTTGATGTGTGGGAACCGGATTCTTGCTTGACCGTCAATCTGAATGAACAGAATGCAGTATTCTACAAAGCAAATTCGGAATTTAATGTGAAGGTTTACCTGAATATCAAAAAGAGTGTCAATGATAAGGAAGAACCGACAAAAGTTTATATTGGTGAAATTCCAGCAGGAAAATCCTCTGATTATTTCTTGATTGGGCAAAATTCCAATCTATTAGCGTTGTCAGATGACAACAATGATTTGTTTGTGCAGGGAGTTCGTTTTGAGTATGAGGCAGCTGTAGGGTCAACCATGTTGGTAGAACGCTTTTTGTTTGATGATGAAAACGAGTATTATGAAGGTTATCCGGACAGCGTGGTTACTGTAATACCAATGACACCGGACTGGTTTAGTGTGGTCAATGTGGATAAATGGTGGAACGGCACTGTTCAAAACGGGACAGCGGATGCAGCAGGAAAGTTTGAAGTGAAAATTAATGATGATAATGATTTTCAAGCTGATCTTGCGTCTAATACAGCGATTGAATCCAAAGCAACACCGATAACGATTCAGATGGTTAAAAACAATACTTTATACTACAGAATCCGTAATTCTGCCGATCTTACCGTTTCGTTAATGGCAAAAACATCTGCTGGAATGAAGAAAGTTGTTGTTCTTAATCAATTGAAGGCAGGACAAAATTCCGGCTCTGTCAACCTGAAAGAACTATTTCCATCTATCGGAAAGGTGGAATTGACCGGTGTTGTATTCGAATCTGCTGCTGCAAATACTGTTTTTGTGGATAGCTTTATATTCGACAAGCCGGATCAGACCTATATCGGTTATCCGGATGAAGAACAGGAAAAGGAAAATCAAGAAAAAGCTACTGCGGTAGATGAAGCAATTATGGCGATTGGAGAGGTTACTCTTTCTAATAAGCAGGCTATATTGGATGCCAGAGCAAAATATAATGCTTTGACAGATTTGCAAAAGAGTTACGTTCGCCATTTTGATGTACTGGTTAATGCAGAAGCTCAATTGGACGACCTTTTACTGAGCGATACAAGCGAAATAATGAATAAAATTCCGGAAGATAAGATCATTGCCTATATTAATGAAAATCCTAACAAAAAAGTGATTATCAATTTAAATGCCGGAGACATTATTTCTCCTACTGTTTTAAAGGCAGCTAAGACCAATAATTGTGATATTGTCGTGAAACTGATTGATCCTCAAAATGATGCCATCAAATATATGATCACAATAACCAGTGAAAATATATTGGATCCTACTATTCCTTTTGATACTGCATTGTTGTTACAAGAAGATGAAGTTGAGAAATTTGCCGGCAAACAGGTGCTTGACAGTTTTAAAGACAGTTTTAAATCTGGTACAACTGGTTATTTTGCACTCAACCAGGAAAAACTGGGCGTTAAAGCAGGCATTTTACTTTCGTTAAACAGTGATCCGTTAAAAGCGCAGACTTCCCAGTCGAAATTTTATATTTATCGGTTTGACAAAGTTGAAAATAAGATCTATTTAGTGGCAGAGTCTGTGACGGCTAATAACGGAATGGTTTCCTTTGACGTGTCTAATGCCGGAATCTATGCGATATCTACTCTAAAACTCAATAATGTGCCTGCTGATATCAATGCGGTTGTGCAGACAGGAGTACATAACGATAATATCTTTATTTGGACACTGATTTTGCTGCTTGGTTTTTCCGGTGTTGTTCTTTTTACCAGAAAAAGATTCTTAATAAAGTAAAGACATCGGTCTCCCGCCCAGATCGCTATTGCCGGGGCGGGAGACAAAGAATAACGCAACTGTTTTAAGAATAGTGTCCCAAGGAAGGAGCAATTGTATGAAATTGATCAAAAAGCTGATGATATTTGGGTTGACAGCAGCACTTTTGTTGTCGCAAATGATATTTGCTGTGAGCGCAGAAACTCCAGCAACAAAAGAGTGGCTGGACCCCTTTAATAATGCAGCGTTTCCTATGGCGAAAAAAATAAATGTAAAATATCCTTCTTATTATGATGTAACGCCAGGTGCTGATCATATTTTTAGTGCACATGGTGATGCAAAAGCGCTTGCGGCAGTTAAAACGAATAAGACAGTAAAATTATTTACTCGTATTCGAGGTTCGTTTGATCGTACAGACACTTTAATGAAAGATTATGTTGGAGCAACTCTTGAGATAATCTATGAGTTCAAAAATGGATTTAAAGACTTTGAATTTATGGGTGTTTGCGGTCAACCCGGTATCTGGGCGGGAATGTTTGGCAAAGAAAACACAATAGAGTTTGCTTATGCCGATAAAGAAAGTGGACCGTGGACTACTTATGATTACATGGAAATTCGCGATATTGCCAATGCTGATGCAACTAAAGCATATTTTTCTTCTGATAACGTTCCGATAACCGCGCGATATCTTCGTATTACATTTTTAGAAGGAAATGATGAAAACTCTCCGCAACCAGATAATGATAAACCGCTGTTTCCAAACTGGCAGTGTGGATTGGGTTATTTATATGTAAATGAATATGTTACTGCGCCAATCGCAACCACTTCTGGTACAACATCTAAGACGTCCTCCAACAGTGCGACTTCAAAGACATCATCAAACAGCGTCAGCAAGAATGTGTTGGCGTCCTCTGACAGTGCTTCAGCGAGTTTTGTTTCTTCCGATGATGTTGTGATTGAATCTGATGTTTCAGATGAGAGTGCAATAACCAGCATGTTGGGCGTTGATGAAATGAATTCGCAAGAGGATACTGATAGCGGTGAATCACAAGCGGTCAAATATAAGACAGTTACAAAAGTGAACTGGTTTGCAGTAATAGGAACCATTATAGCGACTGTGGTCGTGATAGGAGCCGGAATTGTAGTATTGTTTATTTATCTGAAAAAGAAGCGTAATTAATCGTTTGGAAAAGGAGAAAGCTATGGCAGTAAAGAAAAAGACTGTTGTAATAATAGGAGGTTTTTTTGTACTTGCCATAGCTGCTGTGGTAATTGCTATGGTGGTTTTAGGTACCAGTAAGCCTTGTGTCATGACAATAGATGGAGAAAAGATTTCTCA
>JAQXIB010000037.1 GCA_029007575.1 Clostridiales bacterium
GTGCAAGGAAATGAAACAAGAAACATTTACCGATATCGAATACAGCTTCCGCAAGAAGAAAACCAAGCGGGAAGAGTTTCTGGAAATCATGGACGAGATTATTCCCTGGGACGAGTGGGTTGGTGTCATTGAGCCCTACTACCCCAAAGGAAAGCGCGGTCGTCCGCCCATGGGGATCGAGAAAATGCTGCGGATGTATCTGCTTCAAATCCGGTTTACCCTGCCTGATTCTGCAACCGAGGACGCCATTTACGACAGTTATGCCATGCGAAAATTCACAGGCATTGACTTCATGACAGAAGCCGTACCGGATGAAACAACTCTATGCAAATTTCGACATCTTCCGGAAGCAAATGGCTTGAATAAGCTGTTTTTTGATGCGATCAACCGCGTTACGGTGCAAACCGGACACATGATGAAGGGAGGCACCATTGTAGATGCAACCATCATCAATGCCCCCGGCTCCACCGAAAATGCCGAGAAATCCCGTGCTCCTGAAATGCGCCAAACCAAGAAAGGAAACGAATGGCGGTTTGGGATGAAATGCCATATCGGTGTAGATGCAGGCAGCGGACTTGTTCACACGATTACCGTTACGGCAGCAAATGTGCACGATGTTACACAGACAGAACATCTTCTTCGGGAAGATGATGAGGTAGTGTATGGTGATTCCGGATACATTGGAGTCCAGAAACGTCCCGAAATCGCAAACAACGAGCATTTTTCAAAGATTGACTTTCGCATTAACCGCCGCCCCGGTAAGCTGCCTCCTGTTTCTGACAATACGATTGACTGGGAACGATATATCGAAAATCGAAAATCCTCGGTACGGTGCAAGGTGGAGCATGCATTCCGAATCATCAAATGCCAGTTCGGGTATAAGAAAACGGTGTACAAAGGTTTGAAGAAAAATGAAAACCGCCTGTACGCCATGTTTGCCTGTGCCAATTTATATTCGCTTGCAATTGCGAGGCGAAAACTTTCCACAGTCTGATATAGGGATAGTCTGCCCTTTTTTATAAGAAGGGGGCTAAAAACCAGGAAAACAATGGCCTTTTGGGACCCAAATGGCCCTAATCAGCTGCAAAAATGCCAAAGTATAGAGCAGCAACAGAATAATCGTGAATTATTCAGAGGTTTCTTAACATTACTGGATTTTCATTGTTGCTTTGTAAAAGAAATATTGCCGACCTTTTTCGGAACTTATCACAGTTCCGTTTGGCTTCCTGTTGCAACCGCATATCAGTGTCTAATCCGTGTGCTGGTCGGTCCTTTTGTATTTTATAAAAGCTTGGGCATCGAAACCCAGAAAAGCATACTGAACTATCAACAGTTTTTAAAGAAAGGATTTTCTTTCTTGATAAAAAAGGCTGGCTGGTTTTTGGCTTTGCTCGGTGCCGCTATCGCCGTATTTATTGTGAGTTCGGTCATCCTCTTTTTCATTTTTGATTTGGGAAACGATCAATGGTCAGCAGCAGATAAATTTGGTATCAGATATATCGGCGGCTCTGTGTTTCAAATTATCACTTTCATTGTTCCGATGCTGCTAGCCAAGCTGTGGACCTCTTTCGCAGAATTTTTCACCGATACAGAAACAGCATCCGTTATCCCATAATATCTTGAGAACAAGCTTTGATGAAGCCTTACAGGTAAAGTCATTCGTTTTTCCTGCAAAATTCAAAAGAAAACATCCTCTCTTTGCTTGAAATCAATATCGGTGTGTTGTATAATAGCATTAATGAGCGCCTATGTGAAAGGAAAATACAATATGGAAATACAATACGCCGAACGAATCAAAAATCTAAAAGCGTCTGCCATTCGGGAAATCCTGAAATTCACCGCCGATCCGGAGGTCATTCCGTTCGCAGCGGGAAATCCCGCTCCAGAAGCGTTTCCCTGTGAAGCAGTCGGAAAAATCACAGCGGATATTTTTCAAAACGATCCGATCACTGCGCTGCAATACAGCGTTTCAGAAGGATATCCCGCTCTGCGCAGTACCCTAAAAGCGTATATGAAAGAACACTACAATATCGGACGAGAAAACGACGATTTGATCATTGTTTCGGGCGCGCAGCAAGGCATCGAACTTTCCGCCAAAACATTATGTAATGAAGGCGATACCGTCATCGTTGAGGTCCCGAGCTTTGTCGGCTCACTCAATTCGTTTAAATCTTTTAACGCCAAATTGGTAGGCGTTCCGGTGGAGGACGGCGGAATCAGCCTGGAAAAGCTGGAAACAGCGCTAAAGGAAAATCCGAACACGAAATGCATCTATTTGATCCCGAATTTTCAAAATCCTTCCGGCACCTGCATGAGCTTGGCAAAGAGAAAAGGGGCTTATGCACTTGCCAAAAAATACGGCGTATTCATTATTGAAGACAATCCGTATGGTGACTTGCGTTTTCGCGGAGAAGCGATCCCCAGCATTAAATCCTTTGACGAAGACAATATTGTCATTTATTGCGGCAGCTTTTCCAAGGTGCTTGCGCCGGGCTTAAGAGTCGGCTACCTAATCGCGGATAAAAATTTGATTCAAAAGGTAGTCGTCGGTAAGCAAGCTTCAGATGTGCATACCAATATTTTGGCGCAAATGATCTGCCACCGTTTTATGACAGAATATGATATGCCGGCACATATCAAAAAATTGCAGGAAATTTATCGCAAAAAATGTGATTTAATGCTTTCCTGCATCGAACAGCACTTTAATCTGGCAGTCACACACACTTGCCCGGAGGGAGGGCTTTTTCTGTGGTGTTCCTTACCGGAAAATGTCAATATGATGGATTTCTGTTCCACTGCCGTCCAAAACAAAGTAGCAGTGGTTCCCGGCATTGCCTTTATGCCTTACGAAACCTATGAAACCCAGTCTTTCCGAATGAATTTCTCCACTCCGACCGATGAGCAGATCGTCAAAGGGATAGAAATTCTGGGACGGCTTACCTATAAAATATAACGATTTTTACACCAAAACTGTGATGACAGAATTTGATTCTTGATTCAACCAACGGAGGTTTTATAATTGGAAAACACACAAACAGAAAGAAAAAAAGTAATGCTCAGCGGCATACAGCCAACCGGTGTATTTACGCTCGGAAATTATATCGGCGCCGTGCGCAACTGGGGCAAAACGCAAGAAGAATATCAATGCGCCTATTTTATCGCGGATCTACACGCGTTGACAGTACGCCAGGATCCGAAAATGCTCAAAAAGCAAACTTTAGATGCGTTCGCGCTGCTGTTGGCATGTGGCATTGATCCGGAAAAAAGTTTGGTATTTATTCAAAGCCATGTTCCGACGCATACTGAGCTTTCCTGGATCTTATCCTGCTGCACCCAATTCGGCGAGCTGTCCAGAATGACACAGTTTAAGGATAAATCCGCCAAAAACGCCGATAATGTCAATGCCGGATTGTTTACCTATCCTGTCTTGATGGCAGCGGATATTCTGCTTTATCAGCCCGACTTTGTGCCGGTAGGCGCCGATCAAAAACAACATCTGGAAATCACCAGAGATATTGCGATCCGATTCAACAACTTGTATGGTAATGTCTTTCGTGTACCGGAAGCGTATATTCCCCAAACAGGCGCGAGAGTCATGTCACTACAGGATCCGACCAAGAAAATGTCCAAGTCAGACACCAACGCCAACGCGTCGGTATTTATTCTGGATGAGCCAAATGTGATCATAAAGAAATTTAAACGCGCTGTTACCGACAGCGAAGCGGAAGTATGTTATCGGGAAGGCAAAGACGGCATTAACAATTTAATGTCGATTTATTCCGCTGTTACAGGACTTTCCAATGAGCAAATTGTACATGACTTTGCCGGGAAAGGATACGGTGATTTCAAAACTGCCGTCGGTGAAGCCGTTGCAGAAGAACTCCGTCCTATTCGGGAAAATTTTGCCCGCTTGACACAGGACAAAGCCTACTTAGAGGAAACTTACCGCAAAGGAGCGGAAAAAGCGACTGAGATTTCTGCCCGCACGCTGCAAAAAGTGCAGAAAAAAGTCGGTTTGTTGGGAAAATAAAAATACTGTTAAAATCGGCGGTACGTTGTAAAACACTTTTCTTGCTCATTACTTTACTCATTCATTCCTGACACCGGTATCTGTTGGAATCTCTTAATGTTTGCATCATCCCTAAGAAAGACAAAAAATCCCGAAGCCGCTGTGGTTTCGGGATTTTCTGCACCAATTTTTTCGGTGCTACAATTTGTCAAGAGACAGCGAAAAAGATGCCGGCGTAAAATGTGATATGGGTTTGAACCTGCAAGAACATATAGCCAATGAAATATCGCTGACGCGATGTGAAATAATCCTTACAGATTATGAAATATTCGGCTAATGCCGAATGTGAAATAAAATTCGTTTCATCATATGCCGTAGACATATTTCATACGCAAAGCATATTTCATATTACGAAGTAATATTTCACTCGTTCCGTAAGGAACGAATTACATCGAAAAAGACGATTGCTTTCACAATCGTCTTTTTCTGGTACGCCAGAAGGGATTCGAACCCCCGACCTTTTGGTTCGTAGCCAAACACTCTATCCAACTGAGCTACTGGCGCAAATATCAAAATAATCATCATCGTTTCGATAACGCTTTAATATAATATCATATTATATTATATTTGTCAAGTGTTTTTTACGATAAAATATATTTTTGTTGTAGGGTTCATGGTAAAACAAAATAGAATCGAACAACACCAGACAATCTGCAAACAACATTCTATATTTGTGTATTGTTGTTTGCAGATTGGTCTGAAAAATATTTGTTCCGGCGACAATGCCGGTCATATATTAAACTTCTATTTCCTGTTCCAGCTCCACCGCATAGATCACAGTTCTTTTTACGTTTTTTTGAAATTGATCCGCTATCGCCCTGCTGTATAGAGCAAGCTGAGGCGCATAATGTGCCGCCAGAGCATCCGCGTTCAAGCCATGATCGGTTTTGTAATCGACGATAATCAATCCGTCATCCTCTTCGATCACACAGTCCGCAATCCCCTGCAGCAAGATCGATTCTTCACTCTCACTTTCCGGATAAAGCTCTTTTGCCGGAATTTCATACATAAATTTATATTCCCGATAAATATGAGAAGCAGACATGATTTTTCGGAAAATATCCGACACAAAAAAAGACTGCAATTTTTTAACATCGACCGCTTCCGCCTGTTCCGAAGATAAAAAACGAAGTGTTTTCATCCGTTCTAACTCTTTCGGTAAATCAACAGCACAATTGTTAAAATCAGCGAACTGCAAAAAAGTATGAACAGCCGTGCCTTTTTCCGCTCCGGACATTTTGCTCTCACGCAAAAATTTAGGCGAGGACAACGAAACTTTAGCGTATCCGCTTTGAGAAGCCGCAATCTGAGTCACAGATAATTTTGAGGGCAGTTGAGTGGTCTGCTCAAAGGGATATACATATCCCACCTGTTCCATGATTTTCTGATACAATGCTTGATTTGGCTCGGCGTAAAAGCTTTCCGACGTAGCTGCCTGCTGTTCCTGTTTCTCTGCCGGAGAGGTTACCACTAATTTAATCGAACTTTCGCACGGAAGCAACTGTTCCAACTGTTCATCCGCAATATAGCGAAGCTTACTCATATCCGGATTCCGCAGCAAAGCCATTAAGATCCACTGACCGAAAGAGTTCGCAGTACGAACAGCATAATATGGCAGTTTTCTATCCCGCCCGATTCCCATGGCAAGTGTTTGCAACTCATTCTGCAGATGATCGGAGGTCATGGTCATGATCAGCTTTTCCCGCGCACGTGTCAGCGCCACATAAAGTACCCGCATTTCCTCCGATACGAGCTGACGCTCATTTTCCAATCGGACTGCCTCATAGGGAATATTGGTGTATTCTTTTAACTGCTTATGCTCTCTGACCTTCATGGCAAAACCCAGCCGCGCGTTTAACATGCCGTTTTTATACAAATCCTGTTTGTTGAATTGCTTTCCGCAATCCGCAACAATACAAATCGGAAATTCCAAACCTTTTGAGCCGTGAATCGACATGATACGCACTGCATTTTCACCATCGGAAGATTTGCTGGCACTTTGCAGGTCCTCCCCTTTTTCCAGCTTGCGATCAATAAACCGAATAAAAGCCGATAGGTCCGCATACCCCATTTTACTATAATAAACCGCATAATCACAAAACAACCGGATATTGGACTTTTTTTGTGAAGGATCCCGCATCACCTGAATGATCGACAAATAATCGGTATCATCCAAAATAAATTCTATCAGCTTATTAATCTGCATCACAGCCGCTAACTGCCGATATTCCTCCAGTTTGTTCAAGAAATGGATGCACTGGCGATCGCCTGACTCCGACTGACGTACCACAGCCAAATACAATGACATATTCGGCTGTTCCAGACGAATCCGCGCCATATCATCCGGACTGAACGAAAACAGCGGTGACAACATAGAGGCAAGCAGAGGGATGTCATTCAGAGGATTATCAATTACCCGCAGCAGGCTGATGATGACGGATACTTCCCGCGAAGTCAGGAAATTGCCTGATGTGTCCGCCCATGATCGAATATCCAAACGTGCCAATTGTTCCGCATACACCGACGTTTTCCCTTTTTGAGAGCGCAGCAGAATACAAAAATCACTCGGGCGGCAGGGGCGCATGCCGTTTTGATCCTGTACCATATATCCCTTGTCCAGCATATCCGCAATCAATTGCGCCACATACCGCGCCTCACAAATCATATTTCCGTCCGGATGTTTTTCCCCCTCCATGTCCACAATATGAAGTTCCGCCTGCGCCTCCGCATACGGCAGATATGTTGCGCCGGGAATCAATTCTTCTTCGGTAGAATAGGCAATTTCTCCCGTTTCCTCACTCATGAGCTGTGAAAACAAATAGTTCACCGTATCCGTAACCTGTTTTCTGCTTCTGAAATTTTTACCAAGTATCATGGTTGCCGGATAAGTATGACGATCATATTTGTGAAACGAACTTCTTTTTTGAAGAAAAATCTCCGGCATTGCCAATCGAAATCGATAGATACTTTGCTTCACATCTCCCACCATGAACATATTAGTCTGATTGCGGGATATCGCGGCAAAAATCATGTCCTGCACTTCGTTTGTATCTTGATATTCATCGATCAACAAACGTTCATATTCTTCGGTGAGCTTTTCCGCCAACGGTGTTTTCACGAATCCATCAGAAGTTTCTTTCACCAATAAATTCAATGTATAATGTTCAATATCCGGAAAATCGGTGATGCCCTGTTCTTTCTTTAAGGCAGTATATTTTTCGTGGAACAGTTTCACGGTATCAAACAAGGTTTTCATCTGCGGATACAGCAGCTTTAAATCCGCAAAAAACTCCTCCTGACTGCCGCTCAGCCTTTCCGCCAAAGATTTGATGCGTTTACCGGCAACATCTCGCATTCCGGCAATCTTCTTTTTCAGCGAATCTTCCTGATAGCCTCTCAAAGTGCCGATTTTCGGCATTTTAAAGTCCCGCACCGCATAATAAAAGGTATCCCAGTCGCCATTATTTAATACGCGCAAAAAGTCATCGAATTGCTGAATCGCCGCCAAATATCCCGCTTCATATGCCTGCTGTATTTTTTCATCCTCCCGCATCAGCAAAACCGCGCGTTCCATGATATCTTTTACATATTCCAGCACGTCCCGACAATATGCAGCAACGATTTTGCCCCAGTCCGTTTCTAAAACGCTGCACTCTTTCTGATATTGCGCAAGCTGTTCCTCCAGCCATCGATATTCAAACGGCAAGGAACGAATAAAATCGTAAATCTTATCAATAATTTCAATTAAACGGCTGTCATCGCGGTCGCAAAGGAACTCCACCAAATCACTAAAAGCCTCAGCATTTAGCTGATATTGTTGCTCCATAACCTCTTCAATCGCATTTTTTCGCAATTCTGCCAGCACCGCATCATCCGCGACACCGAAACCGGCGGGCAGATCCAGTTCCTGAAAATTTTCCCGTGCGATTTTCAGACAAAAGGCGCTGATGGTACAAATATCCGCCTTTTGCAGTAAGATCTGCTGTTGCTGTAAAAGGATATTATCCGGATTTTCCTGCAACAGCTCGGAAATCCGGGCATCGATTCGCTGTTTCATCTCATGTGCTGCTTCATTGGTAAAGGTTGCAATCAACAACCGATCAGCTCGCACTGGATGATTTTTTTTAGAAAGCAATCGAACGACTCTTTCCACTAAAACCGCAGTTTTACCGCTGCCCGCAGCCGCAGAAAGCAAAAGCGTTCCTTTGTTGTCACAGATCGCCAAGGCTTGTTCTCTTGTCCATTTTCTACTCATCGGTCAACGCCTCCTCGATCTGTGCAAATACCGCCTGCTTGTTTTTAAATTTCTGCATCTGCCGGCAACTGCCTGTTTCCTGATGATTGCAGACCAACCGAAAATCACAGTAAGAACAAGACACCGAGCCGCTGTCCAACGGAACAGCCTCTATTCTGCCCCGGTGCAGTTCCTGCACCATCTCGCAAATTAGGCTCTCGGTATACTGTTTTAGTTTGCCGAGCTCACTCAAGGTCACCAGCGGAGAGTTCTCGCTGAATTTCACGACTTTTTCTTCTCCGTTTTCTTCCATTACTTTTTCTTTTGCCAGCTTTTTGACAGGAATAAAAATGCCGCTGATCTCCTGATCCATCGCCCTGAGTACGTCCTCGTCCTCCAAAAGCAAGCCGTTCATACAATAACTTTTTCTTAGCTGTGCGTCAATGTCGGCTTTTTCCGCTTTCCGTCCCAAAGAGGGCTTGGGCGCTTTAGCAGGCATATACAGGATCCCTGCCGGCACACTGCCTTTATACTTTCCCCGCGGTGCGTCCCAAAGAGAAAACAGATACAAAAGCATCTGTATATTTAAACCGTAGATGACATCGCTCAACTTAAATTCTTTGCTGCCGGTTTTATAGTCAATTACCCGCACATATTTCACGCCGTCTTTTTCATAAGTGTCCACCCGGTCAATCCTGCCCTCGATCGTTACCCTTGTTCCGTCCGGCGTAATCATTTCTTTGGATTGCACCTGTCCGCCCCGTCCGATCTGCAATTCAAAATCGGTCGGAACAAATCCGCTTTGCCGAACTTCTTCCCTCAAATGGGAAACAATTTGAAACAAGGTGTTGCTGATACGATGGTACAAATATAAAAAACGCTTTGTTTTGGTCAGTTCACCGCCCATTTTTGTCGCAATATATTCATCCAACTGTGCCTCAATAAATTTTCTCAGCTCGTCATCCTCCATTTGGGATAACTTCAGCTGCGGGTCGGACATCAGCTTATAGATCACATCGTGGATCAAAACGCCGGTTTCCAGCGGATTCAATTCTGCTTTTTTCCGCGGCTTCGCTTTTAATCCGTCATTGCAAAAATACAGAAAGCGGCAATTCTGATACCGTTCCAATTTCGATGCTGACAGGCGGATTTCCTTTCCAAACAGCCTGCCCGCTAATTCTTTGTCGTTTAAACTATATGCTTTATGCGCAGCAATCTGATAAAGCTTTTTCACCTGCTCTGCGTAGCCGTAACGGTTTAAATATTCCTCCATAGTAGCTCTAAGCGGCGTATCCTGTTTAAAATGTTCGGCAAATCGGCTGTAAACGGTTTGATCGGTTTGACAATAATACAACGCGTCTATCTGCTCGTCCGAACATTTGCATTCCTGACCAAACATCATCAAAATCTGACCGACAAGAAAGGAGGATGCAATCGGCTTTCCGTCCACCGAAGCTCTTCGATAAGTCACAAACAGTCGTTCTCTGGCACAGGTCAATGCCTTATAAGCAAGAAAGCGTTCCTGTAAAATCATTTCTTCTAAGCTTCTGGAAAGCTGTATTTCCAAAGCTTCCAATTGCTGCTTTTCTCCGTCGGTCAGCAGCCCATCACCGCTCGGAACATAAGGGAACACCCCATCATTAGCGCCCAATACAAAAACGACCTTCGGATTCGCCGTTCTGCTTCGGTCGGAGGAGCCCACCGAAACACAATCCAGCCGCTGCGGAATTTCACCGATTTGATAAGTGTCCGCCACCAACTGATACAGCTGCATATATCGCTTTAAGGAAACCGCTGTATCTTTTAAAGAAACGGCCAGCGAATCCAGTATTTGCACCAAGACTTCCCACGTTTGCAGATATTCCGACGCCATAATCGGCATATCCAGCCGGTTCAGATTTTCTATGGCGGACTGCACATTTTGTTTGACATGCAGACGTTCCAGCAATTGATATAAAACGGTACTGATTTCAGCTCCGGTGCTTTGCTCACAGCGTGTCTGCAATTCCGATACCGTTTCTGCGATCTGCTCTCGGATTTGGTTGACAAACACAAGCTCTTCGTTGTCGGCTTCCGAAAACGATTCTACATATCCACGCGGATGTGCGGTAAATTCTTGCTTCAGTCCCGACCCCTTGATATCCCATGTATAAATATAATTTTCAAATCGGGAGATATCCTCGGCAGAGAAGTCCAGCACACCGCATTTTAAAAGGTTCAAAACATCGTTGACATTGCAGCTGTTGACTGCCGCTCTTAACAAGCTGTCTACAAAACGAATCAGCGGTTTTTCGGTCACCGAACCAAGCATGTCCATAAAAAACGGGATATTGTAATGCGCAAATCCATTCTGCAAAGCACTTTGATACGGCGTTAAATCACGCGATATGATCATAATATCCCGATACCGATATTGCTGCTCACGCACTAAATTTTTAATGGTTGCCAGTACGTATTCTACTTCGTCATATTCATTTGCCGCGCTGAACACGCAAATATGCTCACAGGGCGCGTCAAAAGCGTTGATGTGTTCCGCCAGAATATTCTGCTCCAAATGAGCCATTTCCGGAGCAGCAAACCGTTTGGTATCCTGCAATACAATCGGAATAGAAACACTGACGCCGGCTTCCTTAGCCATTCTCAATATCCGATTAAACGCCTTTTTCACCGGTGCAAATAAACCGGCTTTTTCACTGACCTCCGCGCCGCTGAAACAAAGCGAAATATAGACGTCTTTCGCCTGCACAAAAATGGCTTTCAAAATTTCGGATTCATTCGCAGTAAATCCATCAAATTCGTCGAAAAACACCACCGTATTGTCAAAATAGCAATTGTTTTTTAACATGGCTGCCGCGCGCGCAACATCATCCAGCGGATCCAGATACAGCCCGCTCATCAGCATTTCATAAGCGTCATAAATCAAAGAAAGCTCGTGCAGCTTATCTTTTAAGTGCCCTTCTTCTAACTGCGTTTCCGCCTCACAAAGCTGCTCGCTTGTAACGCCCCAGGTTTTAAACTCGTTGACCATATCCAGCATGCATTTAGTCAATACCTCAGCAGAGGATTTTTGATATACATTTAAATGATCCTGCACTTGTTCCAAAGCAAGATTCATTAAAACGGTTTTGGTCGGCTCATCCGCATATTTGCCTGCCAATCCGCCATACCTGCGAAAAATGCTGTTTGCCAGTCGCATGAAGCTCAACACTTCAATTCGTTGAATCCCGCTGTTGTTAAATTCTTTGTATATTTTTCGCTCCGATTCAAAAGAAAACTGCTCCGGCACAATTAATATGACTTTTTGCTCTGTCTTCGCTAATGTTTCTTTGATCCGCTCAAAAACATAAGTGGACTTTCCGCTGCCGGACCGTCCCAGAATAAAATGCAACATCCAATCATCATTCCTTTTGGCTATTTGCCTGCAAAGATGTACCTGCTTTCCATAAGCTATCCCGCTAAAGATAAAACGGCAAATGAATTTGATTCATCCGCCGCTCTCATTCTCTATTTATCTTTTTTACGCTTCCAGCGCATGCTTCAATGCGATGGCAAGCTGTGCCGGACAGGAAGTTGCTTTTGCTCCGCAGCGGATGTTTTCAATTTTCGGGATTACATCATCGGCTTTTTGTCCGATTACCAAGGCGGCGACTCCCTGTGTATTGCCGCTGCATCCGCCGACAAACTGAACATCGGCAATCACACCGTTATCATCGATTGCCACCGCAATCTGTCTGGAACAAACTCCTTTTGGCTGATAAGTATAGGTTTTCATTCTGATTTTCATTCCTTTCCGAATGTCTGCATAAATTGATATCACTCAATATACAAAACCTCTGTCATCTGATATTATTTACATCTTGCCAAACCGGTTTTGATGGCTGTTTCGGAAACCGCTGCCGCCACCCGCTCCGCTACTCTGCGGTCAAAAGGATTCGGCAGAATACATTCCGTATTCAATTCCTGTTCGGTCAAAATGCCGGCAATACCATATGCTGCCGCAATCTTCATCTCGTCGGTAATATCGGACGCCCGTACCGCCAAAGCACCTTTAAAAATTCCGGGGAAGGCAAGCAAATTGTTAATCTGATTCGGATAATCGCTTCGCCCCGTACCCACGATATAAGCGCCCGCCGCCTTGGCTTCCTCCGGCATAATTTCCGGCGTCGGATTCGCCATTGCGAAGATGATCGGCTTTTCCGCCATCTGCCCGATCATATCCGCCGTCAGCAATCCCGGTCGAGAAACGCCGACAAACACGTCCGCGCCTGCCAAAGCGTCCTTCAGACTGCCTTTGACCATCTTTTTATTGGTGATCCGTGCCATTTCCTCCTGCGCAGGATTATTCTTTTCATAACCGCGATAAATCGCACCGTATAGGTCACACAAAATAATATTGTCCACTTTTAACTGCAATAATAATTTTGCAATTGCTAGTCCCGCCGCACCGGCACCGTTAATGACCACCGTAACATCTTCTATGTTCTTCTGTGCCAGCTTTAAAGCGTTGATCAAAGCCGCTCCCACCACAATAGCGGTACCGTGCTGATCGTCATGAAAAACAGGAATGTCCAGCTTTTCTTTTAATCTTTGCTCTATTTCAAAGCATCTGGGCGCCGAGATATCCTCCAAATTGATGCCGCCGAAGCTGTAAGAGATCAACTCCACAGTCCGCACAATTTCGTCCACATCTTTGGAATTCACACAGATCGGGAAAGCGTCCACTCCGCCGAACTCTTTAAACAGGGCGCATTTTCCCTCCATAACCGGCATTGCCGCCGAAGGTCCGATGTCACCCAACCCAAGCACCGCGGTTCCGTCGGTAATCACCGCCACCAGATTTCCCCGCCGGGTCATACTGTACGACAAATCAGGATCCTTTTCGATTTCCAAACACGGCTGAGCCACGCCCGGCGTATAAGCCACCGACAAGTCATCCTTATTTTCAATTTTTACGCGGGAAACGATCTCGATTTTTCCCTGCCAATTCAAATGTTCTTTTACTGCTTTTTCTTTGATATCCATGATGATGCTCTTTTCTGATTGTAACCTACATTGATTTTTTGATTTCTTCGTTTAAGGCAAATAACGCTTCAATGGATTCATTCGGAGTCGTACATTTGCCGATGTGTGCCGGACGGGACGCATACATTCCGTGGAAGTCAGAGCCTCCGGTCGGAATCAGGTGATAGGTATCACACATTTGCTTCAGCTGCGCCGCATCATCCTGCGTGGCTTTTCCGTGCCAGACCTCAATGCCGTCTATCTGACGTTTTTCACACAACTCCTGCAGCAAATCAAGACTGTCATAAATATGAGGATGGGCAAAAACCGCGATACCGCCCGAGAAATGAATCAAGTTCAGCACCTCGTAAACATCGGGATATTCCGTTTCCACATAACAGCTCCCCTGCTCCGGGTGGAACAGCTTGTCATATAAAGGGCCGTATATACCGGTAGTAAACCCCGCTTCCATCAGCGCATGCATGATATGCTGCTTATACACGCTCTTGCTGCTGGCGGAATGTCTGGTGATGCTCTCCGGACTGATCGGAAACAGCTTCATAACCTTTTTCGCCATCTCATTGCCCGATTTTTTACGGGATTCACAGATTTTAATGCACATACCTTCCAAGCGGTCGGGCTTTAATGGCATGTAACAAAGAATATGTACTCTTCTGCCGCGCTGATAATCGAAAGCCGAAAATTCAACAGCCGGAATGATCTGTACCCCGTAACGCTCCCCCACAATTTTAGCTCTTGAATGTGAAGACATGGTGTCATGATCGGTAATCGCCACAAAATTCAGATTCATTTTCTTCGACATGGCAATGATATCTTCAATTCCCTGGGAGCCGTCGGACAGTTTACTGTGACAATGTAAATCACCTTTCATATAGTTCTTACCTCCGTATTTCATCACAAATACTTGTGAAATATCGATTTTCGGTCATCTCTATATAGGGGAATCCGTTGTTGAAGTACACGGATTCGATCGGTATTACCATTGCTGTGTAAAAAATCAAGTCTTTGATTTGTTCTGCATATATTAATTATTATACACTTTTTCCTGCATGAATACAAGTAAATTTTATGTTAATTTCCATATACGGTAACATGTTGGAAAATGTAGCAACCTGTTAAATTCGATTATCCGCATTCATTTTTACAGACACAAATGATTGGAACCCAACACATTTCCGCAGATTCGGAAAATATTCTATTTTACAATATGCCATTCTTATGATAAAATAGAATCGTAGCGAATACAATATTTTTGTAACACATCCTCTTCTTTCGCTCTCAATTACTGATATTTATGGCATTGTATCGAAATATGCAAAGTCATAAAGCAAAATAAGGTCATGAGCTTTATTCGGATTATTTTGCGGACGAAAGAAGAACGGATCAAAATGAGACAAGGAGATATGATCATGAGTTATCGAAAAATTGAATTACAGGACCTAAACTTAAATCCATTCACCCGCATCGGAAAAGATTGGCTGTTGATCACGGCAGGCACCAAAGAGCATTATAATACCATGACAGCCAGTTGGGGCGGCGTCGGCGTTTTATGGAACAAAAACGTGGCGACGATCTATATCCGTCCGCAGCGGTACACCAAAGAATTCGTCGACGCAAACGATACTTTTTCGCTGACCTTTTTTGATGAAATATACAAAAAAGCGCTTTCGTTCTGCGGCAGCAAATCCGGCAGGGATTACGACAAAGCCAAAGAAACCGGCTTGACACCGGATTTTAGCTATGCGGCTCCTACCTTTTCAGAGGGAAATCTGGTCTTTATCTGCAAAAAAATACACGCACAAGTGATCGATCCCGCTTGCTTCTTGGACGCAGACATTGAGAAAAATTATCCGCAAAAGGATTATCACACTATGTACATCGGAGAAATTCTGGAAGCATACATTAAAGAATAGCAACGATCCGCACACCACAAAAAGCTTCTTTTTGAACGGCAATCCCGTCCAAAAAGAAGCTTTTTTCGCTTGCAATGCAAAACACAAAAATTATGCACGCTGTTTTTCTTGATCTATAATCTTTACATCCGCCTTTTCCGGCGTACAAATACAAAGAGCATAATTTTCTTGAAACGGAATGTGCTGCAAAACGGCATGATTACAGACATTCATATTTCCCTTGTCATCCACTACGGAAAAGGCCGCAAAATCATCGGTAATGCCCTCTCCGGTAAACTTTACATAGCTTTCTTTTGCGGTCCACACCAAGAAAAACGCTTCTTGACCTCTGTCTTTGATCCATGCCGCCTCATTCGGATGAAAAAAGCGCTTGGCGATCCACTCCATACGGCATGTCTGATACCGCTGCAAATCGATTCCGAGCTGCGCATTGCTGACCGCACACGTCCAATAACTGCCGCTGTGTGACACCGAAAAGAATATTTCCGAACCTGCAAAGCAGGGCTTGGCATTCGCAGGACGAACGATCTTGTCCGGTATGCAAAATCCATATTGGTCGGCAAATTGCCTGCCGAGTGAAAGGATCGTTTCATCCGCATTTCCGATTTGCTCCCAGGGACAAATCAAGATTTGTACCGGTATGCTCATTCCGTAATGCCCTTCTCCGCAAGATATTTCACAACATCCGAAACTTGTCTCAATTGCCAAACATCTCTGGTCGGCACGCTGATGTCATACCGTTCTTCAAAAGCACACACGATATTCATAATATCAAAGGAATTCAATCCCAGATCCTTTAAAAAATCGGTATCCATATCCAAGTTTTCTTTTCCGG
>JAQXIB010000038.1 GCA_029007575.1 Clostridiales bacterium
GGTATTATTGCTAAAGAATGGTAAAAAACGATAATTTTTATCCATCGGAAATATTTCCCTTGTCATTATTACCATATATTTCGCAGCCTTTTCGGGGAGTTCCGAATTTCAAAGAAATCATTTTGCCGAGATCACGGGACAAATCGACAAATGGTGACTTATTTTTTGCTTTTTGACGAAATAAATCGTTTGATTTCGACGAAAGCCAATCAAACAACCCGTAAAACTCACAGAAACGGTTTTTATCACATATTTTATTTCGATTTCTGCATTTTTCTCTGATGATTTGCGGTTGTGGTACCTCTGTTTTTATGGTATAATAATTTCACAATTTGCTTTTAATCAAAGGCAAAACACTGCCGACTGAAAAGCGACAGTGTTAATAACCGGTAAGAGAGAAAGGCAGGGAATGGGCGTAACATTCTCATCAAAAAGAGCGCCCGATATTATGAAAAACATTGGATTTGGACCGGCTGACATTTTGTTGCCGAAAAATACGGATTTTTCCAAGTGGAGCGTTGTTGCCTGCGATCAATACACTTCCGAACCGGAATATTGGGAAGAAACCGCACAAATTGTCGGTGATGCTCCTTCTGCCCTCCGTTTGATTCTTCCCGAGGTCTATCTGGAGCAGGACGATGTTTCACAGCGCATTGCATCGATTCACCGAACCATGCAACAATATCTGGATGACGGCATCTTTGAAGAATATTCTGCCGCTTATTTCTATATCGAACGCACTCTTGCCGACGGCACTACCCGCAAAGGAATCATCGGAGCAGTAGATTTAGAACAATATGACTATTGCGCCGGCTCTAAATCTCTTATTCGTGCTACCGAAGGTACCGTTCTCGAACGGATTCCTCCTCGTATGAAGGTACGGGAAAACGCTCCTTTGGAATTGCCGCATATTATGATGCTGATCGACGATCCGCAAAAAACAGTCATTGAGCCGTTGACTGCCGACAAGGCGCATTTCAAAAAGGTCTATGATTTTACGCTGATGCAAAACGGCGGGCATCTCACCGGGTATTTACTGGACCAACAGCATGCCGAAAAGATGGAGGAAATGCTTGCAGCGCTTTCTCATGCCGGTGCGACAGAAGGCGACGCGCCGCTTCTGTTTGCGGTGGGCGACGGCAATCATTCCCTCGCGACCGCGAAAGCGTGCTATGAAAAGCTGAAAGCCGCTATGCCGGATCAGGACTGGTCCCGCTCTCCCGCTCGGTTTGCCCTCGCAGAAATTGTTAATCTCCATGATGACTCGCTTCAGTTCGAACCGATTCACCGTGTCATTACAGAGATCAACCCGGATCATTTCCTCCGGAAAATGACCGAATTCTTTGAGATTTCCCCTGACGATGACGGTGTACAATCCTTCAAATATGTAACCGGGGACAAAATGGAGACGGTTTCCATCATCAATCCCACCTCTAATCTTTGCGTCGGCACGTTACAAGGCTATATTGACATCTATCTTTCGAAATACGGCGGAAAAGCGGACTACATCCATGGGGATGATGTGGTGATGTCGTTAGCGTCTAAGCCGAACAGCATTGGCCTGATTCTCCCGAAAATAGACAAATCGGATTTATTTCGCACCATTCAGTTGGACGGCGTGCTGCCGCGTAAAACCTTTTCGATGGGACACGCTAATGACAAGCGTTTTTATCTGGAAAGCCGAAAAATCAAATAATCACAGTTTGTTTTTTACAGCTCGAAGGCATTCGAGCTGTTTTTTATTCCGGATCGCATAATATTACAGTTTGTAATTTTTTTGTGAAATATAATGGTATTCCACAATTTCCACAGAGTTTTCCACAATAAAAACAAATGTTTTTTAAAATCGCTTTTGATCTCAACAACCGCGTATCTGCGCTATTTGTTCTAATTTGTTTCAAACGAATATATGTTTTTTTCGGCAATATTTTTTTTCATCCGCGTAGTTATCGGCTTTATACGGGTGAAGATTCTGTGGAAAACTCTGTGGAAATTGTGAGGAATGATTTGATATTGCAATTTAGAAAAATATTATTTTATTATTTGAAAAAATAGCTTGACTTTTTTTGAGATTTAAGTTATAATGATTAAGCTGTTTGGTGGCGTAAACACTAAATCTCGTCAACCAATGGGGCGTAGCTCAGTTTGGTAGAGTGCTTGGTTTGGGACCAAGATGCCGCAGGTTCGAATCCTGTCGCCCCAACCACAAAGCGATTTATTTGCTGGTGTAGCTCAGTTGGTAGAGCAGCTGATTTGTAATCAGCAGGTCTGGGGTTCAAGTCCGACCACCAGCTCCAAAAAATTTCATATTTTTTATGTGGGAGTGTTCCCGAGTGGCCAAAGGGGGCAGACTGTAAATCTGTTGTCTACGACTTCGATGGTTCGAATCCATCCGCTCCCACCACGTCGTCGCGGACTATGTATCGTTCGCGACGACTTTTTTTTTTGAAAAGTCATCGGCTCACTCACGCCGTCGCTCCTCCTGTCCGCAAAAAGTCACGCTCGGCTCACCGGCTCGGTTGTAAACGCTCTCGCGACGGTTCGTTGTCGCTACCAACTTTTTGCGGGTTCAAGTCCACATCAGAATTTTGCGGCGGCATCTTTTTTGCGAAATAAATCCCGTGTGGGATTTGTGAAATAGGTTTTATTTCATTTCACTCTCCAATTCGATTACCGTATAATTGCAATTAGGAAGGAGCGATTCTATAAAGTTGTATAGACCAGTTGGACAAGCTGAACTTGACCTTATTATTGCGGCAGATTATCGTGCTTATCCTCCCGGATTGCCGGAACAGCCTATCTTCTATCCCGTGCATAACGAAAAGTATGCTCGCGAAATCGCAGAACAGTGGAACAAATAATCTGCTGATTCCGGGTATGCCGGATATGTTACTACTTTTGAAATTGATGACGGTTTTATATCTAATACTAAAATCTAATTGAAAGCTTTAATCGATTTCCGAAGACGAATTGTGTCAGAAAAGGCAGACGACGCCGCTGGGCTGATGCCCAGCAAGGAGAATAACGCTTTCTGGCGCAATTCAGACCGGAAAGAATGAAAGTATTTCATTAGATTTTAGTATAAATACCGCATACAGACGGTTAGATATATCTTGATGTAAATACAACGTGCAAGGTTTTCGTAAGAGAGCAATCAAAAACCTTGCACGTTGCCATTGTTTATGAATTGTTCAGTGAGCATTAACCGGATCGAAAAACTATAAAAAGTATTTGATCTCCTTTAATTCATTTACTATATGAGTGAAAGAGAGATCCTGCGGCGGCTCGCTGTGATGATAATTAAACCAACAGGTTTGGATGCCGTATCGGAGCCCGCCCATCATGTCGGCGGTGATCGAATCGCCGATGATCATGGCTTCCTCCGGCGATATTCCCGGCAGAGCGGCAAAACAGGCGTCAAAAAAGCTTTCACTCGGCTTTTCAAAGCCGATTTGCTCCGAAACGAAAAGATGATCGAAAAAGGATAGCATATTTGCTGCTTTCAAGCGCTTGCGCTGCTGCTCATAAGGGCCGTTGGTGACCGCACAGAGAATATATTTTCCGGATAAGTATGCAAGCAGTGAGGATGCTCCCTCGATCGGGAACACCGTTTGCGCCAGATATTTTAAAAAGCTCTTTTCGAACAAGACGCCGTCAAAATCAATGTCTTGATCGGCAAAAACCTGATTCCAACGGATTTGGTGCAGCTTTTCTTTGGTCAGCACGCCTTGTTCGATCTCACGCCACAAGCCGTCGTTGATTTTCAGAAAGGAGCGAAACAGTGTTTCCTTCTTCGGAATCCGATTTTCCGCTAAGGCAGCATTCATCGACGCCTCGGCGCAGGCATGAAAATCCAGCAGGGTATTGTCCACATCCAGTAAAACCGCTTTGATCATGTCGTATGTACTACACTCCAATATTGTTTTCTGTTATTTTTCTTTGGATATCTGATAGATCGTGACCGAATCAAAGGGCTCGTTTGCTTTCAGCGTTGTAGTCGGGAAAGCGGGATGGTTGGGACTGTCGGGATAATGCTGTGTTTCCAGGCAAAAGCCCTGATGCCGGTATAGCGGCGTGTTCTTCTTTCCGTACGCAGACGCTAAGTACTGCGCCGTATAAAGCTGAACGGCAGGCTGATCGGTGTAGCAATCCAAGCGGATGCCGGAGCGGGGGCTGACTGCGGTTGCCGCGTGGTGCAGCTTTTCTTCTCCGCTTAGCACGAAGTTGTGGTCGTAACCGCCGCCAAGCAGCATCTGCGGATGGGAGCTGTCAATGTCCTGCCCGATCGGTTTTCCGCTGCGGAAGTCAAAGGGCGTGTTTTCCACCGGCATCAAGCTGCCGTCCGGAATCAGCAAGGTATCTACCGGTGTGATATAGTCGGCACGCAGGGTGAGCGCGGTGTCTAAGACGGTTCCGCCGTCCGGGCCGTTTAAATTAAAATAGGCATGGTTTGTCATGTTTAGTACGGTGTCCGCGTCGCTCAAGGCATGATAAGCAATCTTTAATTCGTTGTCAGAGGTCACCGTCATGGTCACGGTGACTTTTAAATTACCCGGATATCCTTCTTCTCCGTCCGGTGAGAACAGCGAAAAAGCAACCGAGGGCTCCTCCCCGTCGTTTAAGAGGACAGCATCCCAGATTTTTTTGTCAAATCCGATGGTGCCGCCATGGAGATGTCCGCGTTTTTCTTCATTACAGCACAAGGTATATTCCTTGCCGTTTAAGGAAAATTTGCCCGCTGAGATCCGGTTTCCGTATCTGCCGATGGTCGCGCCTTGGAAGGAACAGGGCGTTGCGCGGTATTGCTCGATGGTATCAAATCCCAATACCAAATCTTTTCCGTCAAATTCCAGGGCTTGCAGCGTCGCACCGTAATTCAATAAGGATGCTGTTAATCCGTTCTTACCGACCAGGCGGAATCGTTTTACCTCTGTTGCGTCCGGTAATTTACCGAATGATTCTACCGTAATGCTCATTTTGTTTTGTCCTCCTGTAATTGTTTTTTGAATTAAATCATTTCGGAGACTTCTTCTTGTTCCAAAACCGAATTCTCCTCTTCCGTAGTCAATTCTTCTTGTTCCAGAGCCAGATCTTCTTCTTTTTCTTGTTTAAGCTGCAAATCTTTTTCGGTCTTATAGAACGTAACGCCTTTTTCCTCTTTTTTATATTTTTTGTAGCACAACACCGCAACCAGCGAAAACAGCGCCACTGCTATGATCGGCAGATGCTGTTTATAGAACACGATCGATTCCAGCGGGCTTTGGCGTTGCAGGGCATAAGCAAGATAGACCCGTGCCAGCGAAGCACCGAGCAGAACGAAAAAAGAGGACCATTTCAGCTTGACAAAAAACAGCACCAAGCCTACGGCAAAACCGGCAAGGGTGATGATCATGATCGGATAGCCGAAACCGCTGTATTTGCTGTCGGCCAGCATAACGCCGCAGATGATTCCGGTAAAGGTACTGTAAATCATGGCGATATACATTAAAACGGAAAAAATGCGATAGGTAGCTTTCATGTTTTGGAACTCCCTTTCAAAATAAAAAATAGTATTGATTTTAAATCAGCCTGTCGGCTGTTTTTTTAGATGATCTATTTTATTTTGCTTTTGCACACTCCGGTGCAACGCAATTAAAAAATGAATATTTCAGATTTTTCGGCAAATAATAATCTGAATGAGTTGAAAATATTATATCACTTTAATCATACTATTAAATGTCAATTTTGTAAATATGTAACGGCATATATTTACCGATTATAATCAGCCCGATTTTTCAAATAGTAATATTGCAGCGAAGGAATCCGACATGACGCACATACGGGCTTTTTCAGCACATATACGATTTGAAAAAGGGGGAAGTTTTTTGAAAAAATGTATCAAAATGATAACGTCGCTTACCGCGATTGCCGTGATGATCCTTTTCGGGTTGACGATCTATCTGGATATCGCGTTGCCGAATAAATTTTATGTGGTAGAAGGGGAAAAGGTCGTTTTGCATTCTAAGCTTGCGCTCACCATGGAAAGCGATGAGCCGCTCAAAACCGGACGGGCAGCGGCGGTTTCGGAGGTGGCAGGATCCTCTCATTCCGGGAAAATCATGCTCTTTGGTATTATTCCCGTTAAAACGACAACGATTGATGTGGTAAAAGAGAAAATGTTGGTACCCTGCGGAACGCCGTTTGGGATCAAAATGTTTACCGACGGCGTTTTGGTGGTGGGTGTGAACGATGTCGATACGGAAAACGGCGCGGTCAATCCCGCCAAAACGGCAGGGATCAAGCTGGGGGACAGTATTCTTACCATTAACGGAAAATCCATGTTGACCAACGAAGATGTGGGCAACGTCATTGCCAACAGCGGCGGAGAAAAGCTGACTGTGGTTTTGCGACGGAAAAATCAGGATCTCACCGTCAGCCTGCAGCCGGTCAAATCCCAGTCGGACGGCAAATATAAAGCCGGGATATGGGTGCGGGACAGCTCGGCGGGAATAGGTACCGTCACCTTTTATGATCCGTCTACCGGTAGTTTTGGCGGAT
>JAQXIB010000039.1 GCA_029007575.1 Clostridiales bacterium
CGGCACGCTAATTTGAAAGGACTGCCGACAAACTATAATTTTTAAAATCTTGTCACGTAGGCGGACATGTGCCGCCGTCTTGCACAGCAAGACGATGGGGCTACATTGAAAAGAAAAACAGCGGTGAGCAACGGCAAAGCCGTTTGCGGAGCTGTTTTTCGTTGAAAAGGGGGTATCGGGGGAAAAACGCAGAACAAGGCTTTGCCGCAGTGATTGCGTTTGTCCTTCGAGAGCGTTGTCGACTTTGTCGACACGCTCAAGGACTGCTATGCAGTCCTTTAAAATTCCGTTTTATTCGGTTTGGTAAAATAAAAGTGCAGGTTGAAGTCGCATCGAAATGTAGGAAGTAGAGGTTATATCAATGAAAAAGCAGTATAGATTTATTATCAAGCGTTTCAGAGATGAAGACGGTCAGAGTGCTTTGGAGTTTGCTATTGTGCTTCCTATCTTGCTATTATTGGTTTGCGGCATTATTGAATTTGGTTTGCTTTTTAATATGCAGTTGACCCTCGATCATTGTGCCCGAGAAGGCGTGCGATATGCCGCGATTCACAGTAATGAATCGGATATTGAGCAGGTGATTGCCGATCGGGTGGATGGTTTTGCGTTGATGGGAGATGCAGATGTTGCGGTTGTCTATTCCGAGACTTCACATCGACGTGGGGATGTAACGGTCACGGTTCACGCGGTTTATAAAGCCATTACGCCTATTGGCAAATTGATTTTTTCAAGCAATGAAAAGCTTTTATCCTGTGAATTAACCATGAAAGTGGAGTGATACTAAAATCTAATGAAACGCTTTTATTCTTTCCGGCCTGAATTGCACCAGAATGCGTTATCCTCCTTGCCGGGCGTCAGCCCAGCAGCGTCGTCTGCCTTTTCTGGCACAATTTATCCTCGGAAATCGCTTAAAGCTTTCAATCAGATTTTTAGTATAACAGCTTGTTTTAGATGTCTATAAACTGCGGATCAAAACCGCTTCAAGGAGAATGGTGATGAAAATGGCAAAAGCAGAAAGCTGGATACGATCCGAAGATGGAGATATCACCGTCTTTGTTGCGTTTTTAATGACGGCGCTGCTGGCAATCAGCGCTCTTGTGGTCGATATCGGCGCTGCATATGTCAAGTTGTCTGAGGTACAAAACGCAGCAGATGCAGCAGTACTTGCCGCAGGAACTTTTTTGCCGGTATCATCCGGGGATACCGAAACCATTGAGCGGATTTATACTACGGCAAAAGAATACGCCGCCAAAAATGAATATTTGGATTTAACAGATGATGATATTTCATTCAGTGAAACCAACGGCCGCATCAATCGAATTGATATTGATGTTGACATCTCCATCCCCACCTATTTTGCCAAGGTGGTGGGCTTTTCCCGGCTAAACGCGCCGGTTTCCGCTGCTGTCGGTGCTGTTCCCACAGGAAGCATGAGCGGAGTTGTTCCGATCGGCATCCATCAGAGTGAAATTACCCAAGCCATTGAAAACGGACAGACCAAGCACTTGACGTTAAAATATGGGGGAGGCGGCGGTTCCAACGGCAATTTCGGCTTTATCTTTCTGGATGGCTCATCAACGGGAGGCGCTCCCGATTTTAAACGCTGGATGACCTATGGATATGAAGGAACGCTTTATGTGGGACAGGAATTGTATAACAGATCGGGAAATGTCAACAGTGCGGTAAGCGAAGGGTGCAGCTATCGGCTTGCCCGCTGTCATCACTGGAATGACGGCACACATTGCAACGCAGATCATTATGTTCCCGGCTGTCCGCTGGTGATAATGATTCTGGTTTATGAAAATGGGGGAAATGCAGACATCACAGTAACCGGATTTGCCCCGTTTGTAATAGAAGGTTACACCAATAAAGGAGAAATCATCGGCTCGTATGTAGGCTCTCTTTTCCCGTCGTCCGATGTGGAAGGAGACAGCTTTTTCGGGTCTGTCAGTATATCATTGATCAAATGACGGGAGAATGCGAATGAAAAAGGTATATATTATAGCGGCAATCTTTGCAATTCTTACCGCGTTTTCGATTTATCAATTTGCCTCTTATCTGGAGGATAAAAGTCTGCCGGAAAATGTAGAACGGGTGAATGTAGCTGTTGCGGCTACCAATATTGATAAGAATACGATCATTACGGCAGAAATGGTAAAAACGATCTCTTTGCCCAAAGAGTCGGTTATGAGCGGAACAACTGCTGCGGCTGCCGAGCTTGTCGGGCGGCTGGCGGTAGAATCATTTGTCGCAAATGAGCAGATACTTACGTCGCGTACCGCGGCGCAGGGAGAACGTACGCAGAATCATCTTGCGTATGAACTGAAAAAAGGAGAATATGCCGTTACGTTAGATGTATCGGTCATTACCGGAACAGCCGGCTATATCAAAGAGGGAGATAACGTGACCCTGACGATGGTCAAGGAAAAGGGGGACGGAACCTCCGATGTAACCGTCTTATATAAGAATGTGCCGGTGATCCGGGTCAGCGAGAGCTATTCTCGTGATTCCTTGGAATATAAAACGCTCACTCTGGTGATGCCGGAGAAAGATATTTTCCAATTTATAAAATATCAGGAATCCGGTGTGATTCGTCCCGTTCTGGAATCCGCGTTCGCATCAGCGGACAAGGATGCTGCGAAGGGAGGAAAAAAAGAGTGACGAAACTGAAAGTGATTGTGGTTGCCTCCGAAACAGAAAATCGCATCACTGCTAAAAATCTTTTAGAAAATGAGAATTTTGCCATTTCGGCATATGTGGAATGCAAGGCGGATTCGTTTCTGAAAATAAACGGGATCTATCCGGATGTTGTTTTATGTATGGACGAGGGCGATCAGTTAATATATGAACTTTCACGCAGAATATATGTATCGATGCCGGGCGTACTGCTTGTGATGGTGACCGATGGGGAAAAGATCGAACACAGCAGCAGTACGGTGGAAGTCGGTTTTCATATGATAGTTGACGCTTCGATAGACGCGGACGAATTTGTTTCCCGTGTATTCAAGCTGAACACGATAGAAAAACAGCGTTTGACCGATGATCAAAGAAGGATTACAAATGCACGCATTCTTTCGGTTTACAGCGCGAAAGGCGGAAGCGGAAAAACGTTGATTGCCACTAATCTTGCGCTTCTGTTTACTCAAAGAAAAAAGAAGACTTTATTGATAGACGCCAGCTTTTACTTTGGTGATGTGAGCCTTTATCTTGATATCAATCCGAAAGATACGATATCGGAGCTGGTGCAGGAAGGCAGCAACATTACGATTGACACCATCAACAGTTTTACTGTCTTGCATAGCAGCGGGCTGAATGTTTTGCCTGCGCCGAAGTCACCTGAGAGTGCGGAATACATTACAGAGGAACATATCGAAAAGCTGCTCAGCATCATGCGGCCGTATTATGATGTCATTATCATTGATTTGCCGGTGATGCTCAACAACACTACTTTGGCGGCAATTGAAAATTCCGACACGGTTTTATATGTCGCAACTCCGGATATCGCCTCTTTGAAAGATGTATTTCAGATCCAGAAGGTGATGCAGTCGTTGCAGCAGCATGACAAGTTCCAGTTGATTTTAAATCGTTTGGGAAGCGGGACGTTATCGTTAAAAGATATCAAAAACAATGTCTCTTATCCGGTGATCGGAACGCTTCATGAAGATGAAAAAGCGGTGTCAGCAAGTATCAGCAAAGGCTCTCCGCTGGTTCTTTTGCCTAAAAAAAGCCGGCTTGACATGGATTTCCGGACGGTCTTCGGGAAAATTTCAGCCGGTGAGCTGTGAGAGGTGACGGACGGTGGGACTGTTAGATAAAATGAACGGGCTGTCAATGTCTGCCGGGGCAAGCGGAGAATCCGATCCTGCTCCGGAAAACGAACTGCCGGCGCGCGACGAATTTGTACAGGTGAAGAAAGACGCCCTTTCCTTAATTATTTATGAGCTGAATAAAAATGCGCAGTCGGAATTGAAGGAAGAACATGTTCGCAAGGTGATTGCGGATGTTTTAGAGCGGGAAAACCCTTCCGTTTCCAGACCTGACCGCGCTAAAATCGGGAATGAATTGTATAATGATATTATGGGGTACGGCCCGATAGACAGTTTGCTTTCCGATCCTGACGTGACTGAAATTATGGTGAATGGTCCGAATAAGATCTTCTATGAAAAGCAGGGCAGGATCCAACTGTCCGAGCTTTGTTTTCGCGATAATGATCATGTGATGAATATAATTGACCGGATTGTCAGCGGAGTCGGACGGCATATCGACGAAGCAAGTCCGATGGTGGACGCGCGTTTGGCAGACGGCTCCCGTGTCAATGCGGTGATTCCGCCGATTTCATTGATAGGTCCTGTGATCACCATCAGAAAATTTTCCAAAACACCTTTTTCGGCACAGAAATTGATAGAATTTCATTCTGTTACCCAAAATATGATTGCGTTTTTGGAAGCATGCGTAAAAGGAAAATTAAATGTTGTGGTTTCCGGGGGAACGGGGAGCGGAAAAACAACCCTTTTGAATGTTTTATCGTCCTTTATTCCGGAGAATGAAAGAATTGTGACGATCGAGGACGCGGCGGAGCTGCAATTAAGTCAGGATCATGTAATTACTTTGGAGTCCCGTCCCGCTAATTTGGAAGGGCGCGGACAAATTACGATCCGCGATCTTGTCAAAAATGCACTCAGAATGCGTCCGGATCGAATCATTGTCGGAGAGGTTCGCTCCGGAGAAGCGTTGGATATGCTCCAGGCGATGAATACGGGTCATGACGGCTCGCTGACGACCACCCATGCGAATTCTCCGAGAGACGCCTTGTCACGTATTGAAACAATGGTGATGATGAGCGGCATGGAATTGCCGCTCCGCGCCATACGGGAGCAGATTGCTTCCGCCATTGATATTGTTGTTCAGCAAAGCCGCATGCGTGACGGAACACGGAAGGTACTCAGTATTTCTGAGGTTTGCGGTATGGAAGGCGATATGATCGTGCTGCAGGAAATATTTCACTATCAAACATCGGGTCAGCTTGACTCGAACGGAAAATTTATCGGCTCTTTTTCCAGTACGGGTATTCGTCCTTTATGTATGGAGAAAATACGAAACAACGGGGTAGCTGTGTATGATGACTGGTTTCAGTGAGATTCGGCTTTTTCCGCTCGCTATTTGCATTCTGATCAGTTCGTTTTTATACATGATCATCTGCATAGTGATCTATCGGATCAAACGGGAAAAACTGTTGGTGGCAAAGCGGGTAGAAAATCTTCCGAACAGAGAGAAGCCGCGGAATATAAAAAAAGCGGCAAAGGAAAAGAAAAGCACAAAGAAAAACGCAAGGATACGATCTTATCAAGGAATGCGTATCTTTGAGCTGTTGGGCGAAAAGCTCGCTTTGGCGGGCATTATGCTGAAACCGGAGGAGTTTATCGGGATTTGGTGCTTCATCATATTTTTTCCGGCGCTCATCGGCTATCTGATCACACTGAACTATATTGTAGCCGCGGGGCTTGGCATCATCGGCGCGATGATACCGATTTTCTATATCAGATCGAAATACACCAAAAGAATGACTTTGTTTACCAATCAACTGGGCGATAGCTTGACCATTATGAGCAATTGTCTGCGTTCCGGTTTGTCTCTGCAGCAGGCTATGGTCAGCATATCCAAAGAAATGCCCGAACCGATTTCCAAAGAGTTCAGCCGCGTGTTAAGAGAAATCAAATACGGCAGTACGATCGAGGATGCGCTGAACGGGCTTGTTGCCAGGATCAAAAGCAAGGATTTGGAATTGATGGTTTCGGCGATCTTGATCCAGCGCCAGGTGGGCGGAAATTTAAGTGAGATCTTGAACAATATTTCTTCCACCATCCTGAGCAGGATCAAAATACAGAACGATATCAAAGTAATGACTGCTACCGGACGGGTTTCCGGAATCATTGTAGGACTTCTTCCGCTCGGAGTCGGTTTGATATTAATGGTTTTGAACCCCGAATATTTCCAAGTGTTTTTTGAAACGCAGTTGGGAATCGGGTTGTTGATTCTTTGCGCTCTTATGGAAGGCATCGGCTTTTTTTGTATTTCTAAAATCATTAAAATTGACTATTAACATTCGTCGGAAAGCAACCGGTTTCAAAGAGATTTTGCTGTTTTTGACGGGCATATCGGGACAAAAACAAGATGGAACAAGGAAGGAGGATTCATATGGCTTTTTTAATCGTGACGGCTTCGGCAACTTCATTTGTGTTGATCCTTCTTCTTTTCGGTCCTTTCGGCAAGGCGGCTGATTTAAAGGCGCGCCGTATCTCAGATGCCGTAAAAAAGGTGAAAGTAGAAAAATATGAGGAACTGGAAAAATCTTTTTACGATCGTTTTTTTAAGCCGATCATATCCGGCATTCTGCGGAGGCTGGCATTTTTGGTCCCGAAAAATAAACGACAGGACAATCAGGCGTTGGAAAAAGCGCTTCGCTATGCCGGTATTACCCTTTCTGTTTCCGAGTATACTGCCGTCAAGGCAGTCGTGCTACTGACATCCTTTTTGGCGGCTTTTGTGATCGCGTTCGGCTTGGTAAGCGACATGGGAATCCGGCTTTTGATTTTGACGGTAGGCTTGCTGATCGGAATTATGAGTCCGATTCTGTTCCTGCGTTCGAAAACAGAAAAAAGGCGCATCCAGATTCAGCATCAGCTGCCGGAGGTGATGGATATTCTCATGGTGAGCGTCGAGGCGGGGCTTGGTTTGGATGAAGCCATTGCTCAGATGGCAGGCAAGATGCAGGGCGTTGTTGTAGATGAATTTCAAATGGTTTTGCGTGAAACGCAGATGGGAAAGCCCAGAAAGGAAGCTTTTGCAAGACTTGCCGAATGTGCGGACATTCAGGAATTAAAGGTGTTTGTGTCGGCTGTGATTCAGGCAGAACAGCTCGGAATACCGATCAAAAACGTACTTGCCGTACAGTCGGCTTCCATGCGAGATATGCGGCGTCAGATAGCACAGGAAAAAGGCATGAAAGCCCCGGTGAAAATGATTATTCCAATGGTTATTTTTATTCTTCCGGTGCTGATTATTATTTTAATGGCGCCGGTAGCCATTCAATTAATGGAACAATTTAAATAATGTCCCGGAGACCTGTGGAAATCAAGGAGTTGTGCAGCCGGTTTGACTGTACTGCTCCTCGCTTGGGAGACAATTGAAAATAACTGCACATAAAATAAACTTCATATCGAGAGGTAATATTGATGAAAATCGGGAGAGTATATATTGGTTCCCTGCTGATCTTTGAAAAAATCGGAATCGCGGATACTTTTTTCAGGCGGTTTATGGGCTTAATGGGGAAAAAAAGTTTAGATGATCTATCAGGGTTGTTGCTGATCCCCTGCAATCAAATTCATACATTTTTTATGAAGCTCAATATTGATGCGGTGTTTTTGGATCATGATATGAAGGTGATTTCCGTTATGCCCTGCATTGATCCCGGGAAAGTTTTACCGCGGATCAATCGTGCGCGATCGGTTCTGGAGCTGCCGGAAGGGATGGCTGCGAAGTACGGTATTCGTGAGGGGGATATTCTTTCGGTGGTGAGAGCGACAACAAAGCAAAAATGAAATATTCAGCTTTTAAGCAGGCAAATGCAGGATCGGAAAATGTGATTTTGCTGATACCGATATGTACCGGGTGAAACAAGGCGGTACGCAGCAAAATAGCAAATTTTGAAAAGAATGGTGATTCATATGCAGACTGAAGATATCGAGATGAAACCGACATTTTATACTAAAGGCGTTACCTTTAAGACTAAACTGGCAGGTTATGAGAAAAAAGATGTGGATGAGTATTTAGCAAATCTGCATAATACGATGCAGGCATCGGCTGCCTCGTATGAAGAAAAAACAGATCAACTGAAAAACAATCTGAAGATGGTGACAAAAGAATTAGAAACCGCAAAGAGTCACTGTGCGGCACTCGAACAGGAAAATCAAAATCTGACCGCCAAGCTGGAATTGGTGGAGGATCAGTCGGCTAATATCGAAAGACTGATGCTGGAAAATGAAGATATGAAAAAACAGATAGAGGAGAACGAAAATTATATCAGTATTGCCGCTGAAATGAAAGCAAAAAATGCTTTTCTGGAAACCAGATTGCAGCAGTATCAGTCAAATGAAGAACAACTGACTTTGAAGCAAAAAGAACTGGAAAATACGATATATCAAAACGCACAAGCGGCAAAAGAAAGCACATATCAGTATAAATCTGAAATTGCAGAGCTTAAGACAAAAATACAGATCGCTGAGGAACGACATCAAAATGAGCTTTCAAAGCTTCGGGAGATGCTTTCGGATATTGATGAAAAAATAAAGGTGTTTACCGCTTCCTGCTCCGGTCGTTAAAAAGCAATGAGTGTCGCTTGTATTTTGGGCGGTATTTTTACCATAGCATACTCTCCAAAGGGATAATAAAAGAGCCAACTGACTTGTGTTAAGATCAGTTAGCTCTTACTTTTATTTTTGCTTGCGCAATGAGAATGGTTTTGTTTAATCAGTTGTTATCAAATATCAAAGAAATTATTGCTCGTTATTTTTTACATCATCATGCTTGACAAATTCCACATCTCCCGATTCGTTGACCTTGATGGTAACTTCCGGTTCAAAGCCCTCGGTACTGTCCGATTTGAACAATACTTTTAATGTCTGGAACATGAGTTTGAAATCAAGCCAAATGCTATATTTTTCAATATACATTAAATCCAGCATCAGCTTGTCCTTGGGTGAGGTGTTGTATTTGCCGACAATCTGTGCCAAGCCGGTCAAGCCTGCTTTTACACGATGACGATATTTAAATTCCGGATACATTTCCACATATTTTTCCACGTGTTCGATTCGTTCGGGACGCGGTCCTACAATACTCATGTCGCCGTAGAAAATATTAATCAACTGCGGTAGTTCGTCAATCCGAAGCTTGCGAAGCACACTGCCGACCTTAGTGATCCGATCATCACGGTCGGATGCCGGGCGGTATCCCATTTTATCTGCATCCACGATCATTGTACGAAATTTAAGTACTTTAAACATTTTTCCGTTTTTGGTGATACGATCCTGCTTAAACAGTACCGGACCGCCGTCCTCAATTTTGATGGCAATGGCTTCTAAAAGCATGATCGGACTGGCGACAATCAAACCGATTCCGGAAAGAACGATATCAATCACACGTTTTACAAATTTCTGTTCAAATGACAATTCGCTTTGCGTTGTTGCGAGCAATACCGTATCATCCAACATGACCTGTTGAGAATGATTGACAATAATGTCATTAAGCTCGGGCAATGCGTAAATGTTTTTGCTGCGTTTGTAGCAATAATCCAGCAATTCCGCTTTCTCTTTGGCGGGAATATCAAATAGGAAAACCGAATCGTTCCGGCGGATAATTGTACGGTAATCGGCGTCATGATAGTCGACCATTTCAGTGACTTTATATTGCTTTTTATATTTGCCGATCTTTTTCAGGTATTTATCTAAAGGAGTCATTGCCGGATCATAGAAAATCGCGCATTTTTCCGGTGGGTTGATTTTAAAATAAACAAAGTTTCCGAATCGCGCAAAGACAAATGCGATAATATAATGCAGGACGATGATTAACAGCAGAATACCGAAATTAGGAAACTGCTTTACCATAATGCATAACTGGATATAAGTGATAAAGTCAGTGATCAAGGCGGCGAGGAATACCGAATAGGTGACCTCTTTGCTTTTTTTCTTACCGACGGCAAATCCGCCGTATATACGAATAAAAGCAATCCCCAGGACCGCGAAAGTGGACGCGGTGATCGCAGTGACTCGATTTAAGCGGAACAAGTGCTCTGACATTTTCGGAAAATAAGGGCCGAAGAATGCCAAGAACAAACAAACAAACATCAAAATTTTGATAAAGAATATGATAGACCTCTGAATTTTTCGTATCACTTTCATCATATGTGAGCAGTCCTCCAACATACGAACACCATCGTTCGTAAATAGTTTTTGATCGGCGTTGTCACGCAGCATGGCCGCCACAGCCGAAAAGCGAATAAACAGACTTATGATTTATCCGTAAAACAATAAACGTATTCGTAAAAGTGACTTTCATCTGTCCGCAAAACATCTAAATGAAAGCAATTAATTTTAAAGCATCAAAACACAAAAGAATTCGCCGAGTAACGTCAGGTATCACGGCGAAATATGATCATCTATTCCATGCCATAAGGTTCATTGTAAAATATCATCACACAAAATATTTACGTAATAAAGCGGGTGGTATCACAATACTTTGACAGCTCCCGGAATTTGTAATTTTGTGTATTTTAAAGTCATTATAGCATAATTCATTTAAAAATTCAATACATAAGTAAAAATCTCCAGTCTTACAATTGTGTAAGACAGGAGATTTTTACTGCCTTGGTATAAAATCCACAGGTAATGTTGATTTCCCGTTCTAACCCATCCGCCCACACCGGTCGGCTTTCGTGAAAAATTTCCATATTCACATCATTCCTCCAATTGATAAAACGGGTTCCGTTCGGCTTTGAATTTCTTCCCAACTTCCCTATTAGATATTGAAATTTAAACTACATTTTACACAGAAGGAAAATAGAAACAATGCCTATACACAAACCACACCACTGTTTTACGCTCATTTTTTCTTTGCAAATAATAAGACCCGTTACGGCTGACAAGATTACGTTGGAGCCGTTCACCACCGGGAAAAAGAACACACTCGGCATCACCCCGGATAGAT
>JAQXIB010000040.1 GCA_029007575.1 Clostridiales bacterium
GACATATTGCTTTTCAATGATTTGTTTGGAATAACTTTCCTTGACCAATAAAATAGCAGTATTATCATCCATTCGATACGGCTCGATGGGACTGATCCAACATTTATATGCGATTTCATTCAGATCTTCCTTGCAGCATTCTTTGACAAGGCTGAATACCTGCATAAATGATTCCATAGATGTTTTGATCCCTCCAAAATTAGAAGATAAAAGCGAAAATCAAAAAGACCACTGCCATCGAAAATAACACTTTCAGGCAATGTCTCAATACTTGTCGCGATTTCTTTCTATATCAATTTCGTTCTTTTTTATTATTTTATTTATTATAGCAGGTTTCAATCTTTTTTTCAACAATTTTCAAAAAGAATGTCCCTATTTGTCCCAAAATTGCCCTTTATTTTGATTTTACCCTCTTTTCCAAGGGGGGACACGTTTTTTTTATTTCTTTTGGATAAAGGCCCTTTTTTGGCAGGGCATAATGCTTGGCAGGGGATAATCCCCTGCACCCTAGATCGCGGCAGGGCATAATGCCCTGCACCTTAGATCGCGCACTAAAGTTAATGCAATGATCAAACTTCAATTCCCGCGTTTATACTAATCTTAATTCCGCGAACACGAAACTTACTCCTTTTGCTTACTTCGTCGCGATCTAAGTCCAGGCATTATGCCTGGCAGGGAATTATTCCCTGCCTGGACTGTAAAAATTCACAGTTTTTTTTCATTTTTTATTGACAACAGCCCATTTTATAAGCTATACTATTAAATTGAACGGTTTCGCCTATTTTTTGGGTAACCGGACCGGTTGAAAAAATGATTTGCCTTCATAAAATAGGAATTTGTCAAGAATTATCTTTTGATATTGACAAGACATTTGTTTGATTCGCGCACTGATATTTATTCACTGATGTTTGATTATGAACGAGCTGTTTTCAGAGCGCTTTCAGACCGGTTTGATTTTGTTGATGTGAAAGGGGGTTTTCTTATGAAAAGAACCTATCAGCCAAAGAAATTACAGAGAAAAAAGGTACACGGTTTTCGCAAAAGAATGGCAACGGCAAACGGCCGTAAGGTTTTAGCGCGCAGACGTGCAAGAGGAAGAGCAAGATTATCTCACTAAAATCTGTTTCTTTTTCATGTTGTTGTACCGGATAAAATCAAACTTTTTTCCGGTACAGCATTTTCTCGTCTTGTCTTTTTTCAAAGCCAAGGCATTTTTTTATTCAGAAGCATTCTATCGAGCATCAAAGTGTTATGATAACTGTAAAAAGGTGGTGACGCGGGCAACGGTGGGTTTCTCCGATGTCGGAAAAATCGCATCCTGCTCCTTTTCGTGAAGCCGGTTACGCTTAAACTTAACAAGGAGTACAAACGCGCCTATTACCGAGGCAGCTACAAGGCGGGACCGCTGCTTGTCACTTATGTCATCAAAAATAACCGTCATATGATTCGTTACGGGATTACGACCGGAAAAAAAATCGGCAACGCGGTCAACAGAAATCGTTCCAGACGGATCATCCGTGCAGCGTTTCGTCAGCTTCTTGAGGATTTTTCCTTCTCCGATTTTCCGGAAGGTTTGGATTTTGTCTTTGTCGCAAGAGAAAAAACGCCGGAATCAAAATCAACCGATATTTACAAAACCATGAAATATCAGGTTTCGCACCTTCTGTCTAAACAAAAATAAACGGAATTGCTATTGATTTTTAAAAGTACAAATAGGTTTTTGTGATTTTTATGAGGTGGGTGTATGTTTGCCGAACAATCCGAATTGGAAGAAAAACAGGAAAATTCGGGATATCATCACTCCGATCAGCAGGATAGCTTGCCACAGCAACAAGCCGGTGCGCAATCTAAGTCCGGGCATTATGCCTCTCAAATAGAATCAGATTTTTTATCAGAGGAAAAGTGCGGGCAGGATAGCTTGTTACAGCAACAAGCCGGTGCACAATCTAAGTCCAGGCATTATGCCTCTCAAATAGAATCAGATTTTTCATCAGAGGAAAAATGCGGGCAAAATAGCTTGTCACAGCAAGAAGTTTGTGCGCAAAATAAGTCCAGGCATTATGCCTGGTGGAATCCACTGTATTGGATCACGGTGGGAATCATTCGTTTTTATCGTAAATTTATTTCACCGATGAAAGCGCCTTGCTGCCGTTTTTTACCGACCTGCTCCGAGTATGCGCTCGAGGCATTTCGCAGACATGGCTTTTTCAAAGGACTTTTTCTTTCCGTTCGAAGAATATTCAGATGCAACCCTTTCGGCAAGGGCGGATTTGATCCGGTACCGTCTGATTTTCATATATTTAAAAAAAGAAAGTAGTTCACAGCTAGGGGAAAAATATAGCTGTGAAATGCGGTTTGATCGCTTGTCTTTTCCTGCCAAGGCAGGAGGGCCGCAGAAAGGAAACATGAATTTATGGGATTTTTAGGTACTCCGTTAGGTTGGATCATGTGGGCAATTTACAGCGTTGTCGGCAATTTCACGGTTGCCTTGATTTTGTTTACGGTAATCACGAAAGCGCTGTTGTTCCCGTTGTCCATTAAGCAGCAGAAAAATACCGCCAGAATGGCTGCTTTCCGTCCGCAGCAAGAGGCGTTGATGAAGAAATACGGCAATAACAAGCAGAAATATCAGGAAGAACTGATGAAGTTGTATGAGCAGGAAGGCTACAATCCCATGAGTGGTTGTTTGCCGATGCTGATACAGTTCCCGATTTTGTTCGGTTTGATCGATGTTATTTATAAGCCGCTGACCCACATCGCGCATCTTTCCGCCGATACCATCGCAAAAATGAAAGAAATCGCGGAAAAGGCGGGCGGCATCCTCGGAACAAACACTTATGCGCAGGAAATTGATATCATCAATGCGCTTAACAACGGAAAGGAATCTCTCTTTGCCGGACAGATCAGCGCCGACATCATCGAGAAAGCACAGCATATTGATCTGAATTTTCTGGGCATTAACCTAGGCGAACGTCCGACATGGGCATTTAATCTGCTGGTTTTGATCCCGATCCTTTCGGGTATTACCTCGCTTCTCGTTTCGATTTACTCGATGAGAGTAAACCAAGCCGCACAGGGCGATCAGGCAGGCGGCGGAGCAATGAAGGGCATGATGTATATTATGCCGCTGTTCTCGGTCTTTTTTGCCTTTCAGGTACCTGCCGGCGTTGGTTTTTACTGGATCATTTCCAACCTGCTGTCGGGATTGCAGACTTTTATCCTCAACAAGATATGGAGTCCTGCTAAAGTTGCCGCCAAGCTGGAAGCCGATCGTGCCGCAGGCAAGCTGAAGAAAAAGAAGCCTTCCAAATTCCAAGAGGCGATGAAAGCCGCACAAGCACAGCAGGCAGGACAAGCACCCAATAAAAATGCTCCTGTTTTGACGAAACCGACTCCGGAGGAAGAAGCTGCGGGACTGTCTCAGAAAGAGATCAATCGACGCAGACTTGCCGCCGCGCGAAAACGTGACGCCGAAAAATACGGTGAGGAATACGTGGAAGTTACAGATGACGATCTAAAATAAATTGCATATAGAAAGGAAAAGAGTGCTATGATCAGAGAGGCAATTATCGTTGACAACGATCTTGATACCGCGATTGAAAAAGGCTGCGCAGAGTTGGGTATTGCGCGCGAGGATTGCAATGTAGAGGTACTGGAACGCGCGAAAAAAGGATTGTTCGGGAAAATCAAAACCGGCGCGAAGGTGCGCGTCTATGTAGAGGAAGAAGAATCCAAGCTGATGCTTGCGAAGGTTTATTTGCTGGATGTTCTGGAGCAGCTCGGCATCCAGAACGCCAATCTTGAGGTAGAGGAAAAAGAGGATTTCGCCATTATCAATATTGAGGGAGATAATCTGGGCACTATCATCGGACGTCGGGGAGAAACGCTTGACGCGCTTCAATACCTGACTTCGCTGGTATGCAACCGCGCAAAAGGCGATTATTACAAGATCACGCTAGACTGCTGCAATTACCGCAGCAAACGGGAGGAAACACTGCGCGAGCTTGCTGTGAAGATCTCCAAGCAGGTTCTCAAAACCGGCAGAAATTCGGTGCTGGAGCCGATGAATCCGTATGAGAGAAGAATCATTCATGCGGTGATTTCCGAAATCGAAGGGGTCAGCTCCAAGTCGGTTGGAGAGGATCCGAACCGCAAGGTAGTGATCATGAGCACCAATCCTAAAAAATCGAATCAAGGACGTGGCGGCAGAGGCGGTCGCAGGCGCGACGATCGCCGCAGAAATGAAAGTGACAAGCCGGCTGAGCAGAGCGAAGAAAAAGCGGAACACATTTCGGATGAAGAATATTTAAAGATGCTGGGCGACGGCGCGTTGTATTCAAAAATTGAATTATAATCATTCACGGCGCCCAAGGCATTTTTGCTTTGGGCGCCAGGCATAATGCCTGGCAGGGGATAATCCCCTGCACCCTAGATCGCGGGAAGGCAAGTGAAAGAATTAGGCTTTCTACTCGCGGAATAAGGTGAGTGTAACCGCGGGCGTTAAAATGTAATCACTACATCAACTTGGTTCGCGAATTAAGTCCAGGCATTATGCCTGCTGCCTAAGCACCTCGAACGGTTGCCGCAGTAAGCGGCAACGCGGCGTCATATTTGCCGCGAGTGAAGAGGTGACAGTCAAAAACAATCCGGTGAATTGTTTTTGACAAGAGGAGGAATTGTAAATATGAGTAATACCATTGCCGCAATTGCGACGCCTCATGCAGTCGGCGGAATATCGGTGATCCGGGTGTCGGGTGATGAGGCGATTGCTGTCTGCGACCGCTGCTTTCGGGCGGTTTCGGGACAGCCCCTTTCGGCGCTTGCCGGATATCGCGCGGCATACGGCAAAGTGGTTGACCAAGATCGTCTGATCGATGAGGCCGTCGCGCTGGTTTTCCGCGCGCCGAAAAGCTATACCGGTGAAGATGTTGTCGAAATTTCCTGCCATGGCGGAATCTATATCACCAAAGAAGTCCTGCGGGTGCTGATCCAATGCGGCGCCCAGCCTGCCGCGCCGGGCGAGTTTACCAAACGCGCCTTCTTAAACGGCAAGCTGTCGCTGACACAGGCGGAATCGGTCATGGACGTCATCGCCTCGCAGGGAAAACAGACGGCGCAGGCGGCGCTTGCCGGAATGGAAGGCAACCTATATAGGAAAATTACGGCTGTGAAAGATTCTTTGCTGTCGATCGCAGGGCACCTTTCCGCTTGGGCGGATTATCCGGAGGAGGAAATTCCGGTGGTGGAGCATGACCGGCTGCTTTCCTCGCTCAAAGAAGTGGAGCGGGAAATCAACGAGCTGCTTGCCGGATTTGATCGGGGCAGGCTGGTTCGTGCCGGCATCAACACGGTTATTGTTGGGAAGCCCAATGTCGGAAAATCGACTTTGATGAATCTTTTGGCCGGCTGTCAGCGTTCCATTGTCACCGAAATAGCCGGAACGACGCGGGACGTCATCGAGGACACCGTGGACATCGGGGGAGTGGTACTGAATCTTGCCGACACCGCCGGTATTCATCAGACTGACGACATCGTGGAGCAGGCAGGGGTTGCCCTTTCGGTGCAGCGGTTGAAAACGGCGGATTTAGTTTTAGCCTTGTTTGACCATTCCTCCGTGCTGACCGAGGAGGATCTGGCTTTTATTGAGCAGCTGGAAGGTCAAAATGTGATTGCGGTGGTCAACAAGACCGACTTGGAGCAGCGGGTAGATACCGACCGGCTCAAGCAGTATTTTAAACATATAGTATATATTAGTGCAAAAAAATCAGAGGGTATAAACGATTTAAACAGTACCATCCTGGAATTGTTGAAAATTGCGGACTTTGATCCTTTTGCGCCGATGCTGGCGAATGAACGGCAGCGGAGCGCAGCGCAGCAGGCTTCTACGTATTTAGCCGAGGCGATTGGGGGATTATCCACCGGGTTTACGCTGGATGCTGTGACGATCTCGATTGAATCGGCAATCGAAAGCTTACTTGCTTTGACCGGCGAGCGGGTGACCGATCGGGTAGTAGACGAGGTCTTTTCCCATTTTTGCGTTGGCAAATAGCCAGGCATAATGCCCTGCCAGGCATAATGCCTGGACTTAATCCGCGGGGAAGTGAGCGAAAGGAGTAAGTCAGAGTTCGCGGCAGGGAATAATTCCCTGCACCTTAAATCGCGAGGAAGTGAGTGAAAAAATAGGCTTTCTACTCGCGGAATAGGGTTGAGCAGAAACGCGGGCAATAAAATTTATACAAAGTACGATACACCAAGCGGCTTTGTGTGGTTTTGGCGGAGCCAAAATCCCGACATGATATTCTTAGAATAAGATTAGTGTAAACGCGGGCGTTATAGTTTGATTATTGCACTGACTTTGGTGCGCGAATTAAGTGCAGGCATTATGCCTGCCGCGAATTAGGGTGCAGGGGATTATCTCCTGCCTGGTATCTTCTTTTCATAACTGAAAAGAAGCAAAAGG
>JAQXIB010000041.1 GCA_029007575.1 Clostridiales bacterium
CCCACTGCAAATACGGACTGTATCCGGCAATGCTGTCCGCCTTTACGCCAAAGCCGCCCGTTCCCGCCGTGCCGAAAGCATGCACTACGCTGTCATAAAAAGACATACCGCCGCACAGCAAAAATACAACTTCCGCGACCGTCATTACAATATAAATCAAATATAAAATCTTCGCCGTATTCTTAAGCTTCGGTACCAGCTTTCCGACGATCGGACCCGGCATTTCGGCACGAATAATATGAATGGAACGGTCGGAAATGTTCGGAATAATCGCCATCACAAACACCAGCACACCCATGCCGCCGATCCAATGGGTAAAGCTGCGCCAAAACAACAACCCGCGGCTCATCTTTTCAATATCGGTTAAAATAGAGGCTCCGGTGGTCGTAAAGCCGCTGACCGTTTCAAAAAAAGCATCGATATAGTTGGGAATCTCCCCGCTTATCACAAAAGGCAGCGCGCCAAGCAATGACATGGCAAGCCACGCCAATGTCACAATGACAAATCCGTCCTTTGCATAGATCAAATGAGTACCGGGACGGCTGATCAAAGTCAGCGCCAGCCCGATGATCAACGCGATCCCTGCCGTGATCAGAAACGCCGAAAAGCATTCTTCCCGGTAATACAGCGACACAGACATCGGCAAAAGCAGCAGTGCCGCTTCGGTATTAATGATCTGACCGATGACATAAAAAATCATTCTGCGATTCATAAAAATACACTGCCACCTTTAGCAAATAATATCCGAAAGGTCATTTAGCCTCTGCCCTGCCGCCAAAACCACTACATTATCGCCCGGCAATACAAAGTCATCACCGCCGGGAATGATCGTCTTTTTTCCTCGAATGATTCCCGCGATCAGAATGTTCGACTTCAATTTTAGCTCCTTGAGCGGAATGCCGCTCAAACTGCAATCCGGCGCAACCACAAATTCCAATGCCTCCGCTTTCCCGTCCATCAACTGATACAAGGTTTCCACCTTGCTACCGATGGAGTTTTCCAGCGCTCTGGCATAACGCACAAGAATATCGGAAATAATTTTTCTCGGGGAAACAATACAATCCAAACCCAGCTTTTCGGCGATGGGTGCAAACTCGTCCCGATTCACTTTGGAAATCACCTTGGGAACGGCCTGCGAAGCGGCAAAAAAGGAAAGCAGTATGTTTTCTTCATCAATGCCGGTCAAAGAAACAAAGGCATCCATCGAATGGATTCCTTCTTCGCGCAGCAGTTCTTGCTGCGCGCCGTCTCCTCGAATGACCACTGCGCTCGGCAGTTTGTCGCAAAGTTCCAAGCAGCGTTTGTGATCCCGCTCGATGATTTTGACCGAGTTTCCGCCGGCAATCAGCATCTTAGCCAGATAATACGCCGTTTTACTGCCGCCGAGGATCATCACGTTCCGCGCCTGCTTCTGCATGATCCCCAGCATCCGCAGAAAACGCAGTATTTCTGCCGGTGCGGCCGTAATTCCGATTTTATCGCCGCTTTTCAACTCAAAATTGCCGTCCGGAATATAAATATTGTCGTCCCGCCGTACCGCGCCGATCAACAGCCTGACATCATATTTTTTCCTTAAATCCATCAGCTTTAATCCGTTGAGCGGCGAGTCCGACTTGAGCTTTAACTCAACCATCTCAAAATTACGCCGCGAAAAAGATTCGATTTTGGCTGCCGACGGCAATTTCAACACATTAAAAAGCTCTTTTGCCGCAAGCTTTTCCGGATTGATCGCCATTGACAAATGCAATTGCTGTTTCATGAATCCCAAGCTTTGATCGTTATATTCGGGATTGCGAATACGGGCGATCGTATGCTTTGCTCCCATTTTTCTGGCAATAAAACAGCTCAGCATATTCAGTTCATCAGAACCGGCAACCGCAACAAACAGTTCCGCCCTTTCCACGCCGGCTTCGGTCAGCGTTTCACAATCCGCTCCGTTTCCGCAGACGCCCATTACATCATAAATATTGGTGATTTCGGTGATAACCGACGCGTTATCATCGATTGCCACAACATCATGTCCTTCTGCAACAAGGCTGGACAATACAGTGGTGCCGATTTTTCCGCAGCCGACAATGATAATCTTCATAATCGCTTTCCTTTTAGTGATATTCTTATTTTTTCGACAGTATTCCCGTTTCTTTTGTTTGCTCTGTTATTATACTACATTTGTTAATGGATTTCCACCCGTTTCGCCAAGAATTTATCATTTATCGGGAATTACGCTTGCCATTATTGAAAAATAATATTTTACGATGTTATTCGATATCAAAAAGCCGGAGAATCTGCGGATTCTCCGGCTTTTCGGCATTTACCTGCCCTTTCGGAACAATTGATGTATAGATTTATGCAAAGGTTTGGCGTTTCGGTGATCATCACAAACAAAACTGCACCTGCAAGAGCCGCCAAACCGCACACGACAGCATGTTCAACTGTTGTGTGATATTTTAATCAATTATGCGATCACGTTCTCATCTAAAATCTGCACTTCAATTCCGAGAATTTTCGCCACCATTTTCCATTCTTCCATATAATCACCGTATACGCCGTGAATATGATTGCATGGATAATATTTTAAAAAGGTTTCCGCAGGAGTCGCAACCTTGGTAAAGGCAACCGGCCACTGCGGCGTTGCCATCCCGCCGAGCTTTTCCATCTTTTCCTGCTCAAACTGTACGATCTCAGCCGGAACAAGCGTTAAATAATACTTGTCTTTTTTGCGGGCAAGACGTGCCATTGTCACCTTTCCGGGAGCCGCGAAATAATGAACGCTTCCGCCGCCGGCAGGATAATCTTTTGACTCGGGCAATAAGGATACGTGTTTCATATTTTCCGCAGGATCATCGGACTTGCCGGCAAAATAGGTCGCCGACGTTCCGGAATTTCCGAAAAACCAAACATCCTCCGATTTTTCATAATGGCGTACATCCGCAAACAATACCGGCTGTCCGGTCATGTATTTGAAAATCTGCATGGTCAAGGCGCCGTCCATATCCGATTCGGTTGCCGCAACTATCGGCTCGTGCTTTCCGTCCATATCGTAAGGATCATTTAAAAAAGCCTCCGCCAGATCCATGGTGACATACCAATCGGTCAAATCGCCATGTGCCTTAATACCGATAAAGTCAAGCTGCCGCTCCGCAATGATCTGCCGCAATCCGTAATACGACCGTATTTGTGTTTCCAGTTTTTCCGGCGTGAAATTGGTATCGTTATATCCGACTTTTCCGGCATACCGTTCCAGCCAGCTTCTTGCGGATTTCACCTTCTCATCCGGAACCGCATCACCGTAACGGACGATATCATACTGCTCAATATCCTCGACATCAATACCGAAATCTTTTTGCCACTGATCCAAATTGGCAACCGCTGTATACATTCCCATCGGTCTGCCGCCGAAATTGCCGTATGTATTTCCGCGCAGTCTTCCTACCGCTGCTGCCGCCCGTATGAATGACATCACCCTGCGCAGAACATCGGGGTCCTGAATCCGTCCCCAGATTCTTTCGTAGACAACGCCTAACTGATCAAATGTTCCGGCCGCCGCCATCATGCCTACCATGCCGCATTCCGAAGGATGAATATTGCAAAACAGAATATACGGCCCCGGCGCATAATTTGCCGCCACCGCAGTAAACTGGGGATAACACCAGATCGCATAATTAAAAATCGTCAGTTCCACACCGGCTTCTTTCAGCCGCAGCGCCTCTTCCTTTGCAGCCGCGTTGGAGTTAACAGGTGCCGTTCCCGCAACGACCTCTACCACGCCGGTTGCCTCCAAAGTTTCCTTAATAGCCGCTTGATATTGCATATTCATTTCATACTGCGTTTGATGCAGATACGGTCTGCCATCCGACATCGTTAATAATCCGACTTTATATTTTTTCATAAAAAGAGCATAGCGCTGTGAAACATCGCACTATGCCCTGTCACCCTCTTTCATCTCATTCTTTACTGCTTTTGTCTTCGGAACGGGAATCCTCCCGTCCATGTAAATAAACACAATACTCGTACTTATCCGCTACCAGTTTGTTCACGCTGTATTCAAAGACCCCTAAGCTGTTACAGGAGATCCGTCGGCTGCAAAGCAACGGCGCTCCCACCTCAATATGCAAAAGCTGAGCTTCGGTAAAGCTGGCCGCAACAGCAGAAAGATATTCCACCGCTTCCCGCATGACAATATTATATTTTTGTTCCAAGAAAGAATATAATCCCGAAAAAGTCCCGGAATAGCTTTCCAACCCCGGTGTTTGACCTACTTTCAGGTAATTGGTCATGATCGCAATCGGAATGCCGTCGGCACACTGCAAGCGCTGAATCTGATACACTTCTGCTCCTTCCGGAATCTCCAACGCTTGCGCGACCTGCTCGTCCGCAACCGTTTTCCGAATATCCATTCCCTGCGTCGTGACACGATATCCCTTTGCCGTCAGCGCTTCTGTAATGGAGGTAATGCTGTTCAATTTCTGAACCGTGGAAGTGTCTAACACCTCAGTTCCTTTGCCCTGGGTGACTTTGACATATCCGTCTGCCGCCAGCATGCTGACCGCCTTTCGCACCGTTGTTCTGCTCACCGAAAATTGCTGTTCCAATTCCGGCTCTGTCGGCAGCAACGTGCCGCACGGATATCGTTTTTCCTTAATCTGCTGTTTTAACGACTGGTAAACTTCACGATAAGCCGGCGTTCTTGCCATAAGCGCATTTCTTCCTTTCTCGGCTTGTGTGCGGTTTCAAATCAGCGGAATGATCCGCCGGAACACACAATTAAGTATCTTGTCACACGAATAAATCTTCTTGTTTTTGCGGAACAAATCACCTTTCGACTTGTTCCGCAAACAGCAATTACAGTATAACAAAGCCGGCAGAAAAAAGTCAAGTACGATCAAACCACCGTATAGCATCCGTCGATGACAATATTGCTGCCGGAAGTATAAGTCGCCGCATCCGACGCAAGGTAAATCACCGCGCCTGCCAGTTCTTCCGGTTTTCCCATTCGTTTAAACGGAATCCGGCTGACCCATTCATCTTTCCAATCCTGCCGCACCTCTTTAATCAAATCGGTGGCGATATAGCCGGGGCTGATGCAGTTGACGCGGATATTCTTGTCTGCCCACTCGATAGCCAGTGATTTTGTCATCTGAATCACTGCCGCTTTCGAGGAATTATAATGCGTGTGCCGTTGCGGAACATTCACAATCAATCCCGACATCGAAGCCGTATTGATAATAGAACCGCCTTTTCCGTGTGCGATCAAATATCTCGCAAAAGAGGTAGCAACATAAAAAATACCATTGATGTTGACATCCATCACCTTTTTCCAAGCGTCGGGTGTGATTTCAAGCGCATCGGTATGGGGCCCGATTCCGGCATTGTTAAACAGGATATCCAAGGTGCCCATCGCCTGTGCAGATGCTTCTACCGTTTGAGCCACCTGATCCGGATCGGTCACGTTGCAGATAAACGAAGTGGCACGCACGCCATATTCTTGGCTGATTTCCTTTGCCACTTCAGTCGCATCCAGCAAATCCCAAATCACAATATCGGCGCCCGCATCTGCCAAATAGGTCGCTACCGCTTTACCGATTCCCCGATAGCCGCCCGTAATAATTGCCACTTTTCCTTTTAAGCTGAAAATTTCATGTTTCATATGTATGCTCCCTTTCTGAAAATAATATTTTTCATTCACTTGCTTAATGAATGGTATATCCGCCATCCACTACAAGGTTTTCACCGGTAATCATGTTAGCGGCGTCACTGGCTAAAAACAAGGCGGCGCAGGCAATTTCAACCGGTTTGCAATACCGCCCCGCCGGTGTGTTGGCGATCGCGTTGGTGTGACGCTCACCGACGTCCCAATACCCTTCTATCAGCGGCGTCTCGGTTGCGGTGGGAGAAACGGCATTGACCTGTATACCGTATTTTCCCCATTCGTATGCCAACGATTTTGTCATCGAAATAATGCCCGCCTTGGAAGCGCTGTATGCCACATGCTTATCAATCGCCACGATACCTGCCTGTGACGCAAGGCTGATGATCTTTCCGCCCTTTCCCGCGCGAATCATCTCCTGACCGATCCGCTGTGACATGAAGAAAGTACCGGACAAATTAATATCGATGACTTTTCGCCATGTTTTTTCAGACATTTCCTCGGCCCACTCAATATCTCCCACGCCGGCACTGTTGACCAGAACATCAATTTGACCGTGTTCTTTGATCAAAGTTTCGGTCAGCGCATTAACCGACTGCGTATCTGCGATGTTCACCTGATAGCCACAGGCGTTTGGAAACCGTTTCGCAATTTCCGTTACTTTTTCCGCGTTTAAATCACAAAGGCAGACGACAGCGCCTTTTTCGGCAAACAGCTCCGCAGTTGCCAAGCCGATTCCGGATGCCGCTCCGGTAATCACTGCTACCTTCCCGTCCAGTCGAAAATCCGTTTTGCAAGGATTGCTAATCATTTTTTCTCAACCTTTCTCATTAATTTGATTCTGCGCACGCTGCATATATTCTCCTAAATCCGCAGCCACTTCATTGACATGAACAAACAGCGGAAACAACCTTTCATACCGATCAGCCGCGTCCTCATTCGGCAAGTATCGCTGCTGTACCTGATGCAGTTGCTTGATCGGACTGTAATCCTTCCACCAGTCGATTCCGCGTGCTGCAATGGCTGCCGCTCCAAGAGAAGCCGCGTCCTGATCAATATTGGTTTTCTCGATTGCGGTATGAAAAATATCCGCGAACATCTGCATCCAAAAACTGCTCTTGCTTCCGCCGCCGCAGAATAAAATACTATCCGATATGGACACCTTTTCTTGTAAATGCTGTAACGACATCCGCAAATTAAAAGCAATGCCCTCCATCGCCGCACGGATCATGTCTTCACGGGTCGTTCCCAGATGAAGTCCCGCATAAGCTCCTTTAATGTAGATGCTCTTATCCTGTGACGTTCCTCCCGCCAGGCTTGGATTGAAGAAAATACCGTTTGAACCGACCGGAGCTTGTGCGGCAAGCGCATCCATTTTCTGATAGATTTGTGGGTCTGCCGTATCGGCAAATAACATTTCCCGTACCCAACGCAAGGAACTGCCGCCCGAAAAAATAGAAAATGCAGAGGTAAACATTCCTTCTTGGATATGCGCAAACACATAAGGCTTCTTTTCGGCATCCAAAACCGGCTCTCTCGAATTAACCGGAATCCAACTGGAAGAACCAAGCGAAACATAAACCTTTCCTTCCTCCGCGCCGACTGCGCCCAATGCCATACAAGCATTGTCTACTCCGCCGCAAACCACCGACGTTCCGGCAGACAAGCCAATCTGTCCGGCAGCCTGTTCAGTAATTGTGCCGATCACGGTATGAGAAGAAACCGGAGTCAGGAAAATGGTATCGGGAAGCCCGGCAGCCTCCAAAAATTCCTTTTTCATCTTACCGCTATGTAAATCATACGCACCGGTTCCGGAAGCGTATGAAAAATCAGTGGCTGCTTTTCCGGTCATCATGAAATTAATATAATCTTTCGAGCCAAGCACATAGGCTGTTTTACCGAATATTTCCGGCTGATGTTTTTTCATCCACATCAACTTAAAAATAGAATAGCAGGGTGCCGGAAAACCGTTGCCTGTTGTCATATACCATTCGTCTCGGTCGATTTTTTGGAAAAACTCCTCTGCTTCCGCTTCCGCTCGGGTATCCGACCAGATCGGCACCTGCTCCAGCAATGCTTCCTGATGCTCCCCCATCGGGACCGCGACAAGACTGGCTCCCGACAAAGATACGCAAACGATCTCCGACGGGGCAGTATCCGTTTTTTTCAGCAGATTGTGTGTACTTTCCGCAATTGCTTTCCACCAATCTCCCGGCCGCTGTTCGTGCATCCCGGGTGCCGGATAGAATGTTTCATATTCAATAAACGATTTCGCCAGCGTCTGCATTTCCCGATCATACAACGAAGCTTTTACCCCGCCGGTTCCCAAATCATATGAAATAATTTTCAATACAGCACCTCCTATTTTTCAAATCTATTCATCACTTAAATTATATATTCATAATTATCTTTTGTCAAGTGCATTTTATATGAACTTTTATAAATATTTGCTTATATAACGACATTATTTTAAAATTAGTCTTGTGTTTTAATTTAAAATATGTTATTATCAAATTATAAACATCATTATCTTTTAAAATGCTGCTTTGTGTTGTTTTGGAAGGTTTTAAACTGCACACAAGCCAAGAAAGGAACGGATTTTCATTATGAATCACCAAAATTTTGATTTATCCCAAATCGGGCGAATCACCGATATCAGCACAGTGCGCACCGACGTCACAATGTCAGAGGTAGAACAGTTAATCGACATCGTAAAAGGCTTTCATTGCATCTGTGCCAGTCCGATGCCCTGCGTGACTAAATACGTCATTGATCGGCTTGCAGATACTCCCGAAACCGTAGTCACCGGCGTAGTCAGCTTTCCTGCGGGAGCCGATACCACCTCTATGAAAGTTTTTACCGCCAAAGAAATGATTGCTTTAGGATGCAAGGAGCTGGATATGGTAATCAATGTAGGCGCCTTGAAATCGGGACAATATGATATTGTCCATGACGATATCAAAGCGGTGGTAGACGCTGCCGACGGCGTGCCGGTCAAATCCATTTTGGAAATCTGCTATCTGACCGACGACGAAATCAAACGCGGAAGCGAAATCGCCGTAAAAGCAGGCGTCACCTTTGTCAAGACAGGTACCGGTTGGGGGCCGAAGCCCACTACGGTGGAAACGGTTCGTCTGATCAAGCAGACCATCGGTGACAGTGCGCTGATCAAAGCAGCCGGAGGCGTCCGCGATCTCGACACAATGTTGGCAATGATCGATGCCGGCTGCAACCGTTTCGGCATCGGGATCCGTTCTGCCATGAATATCTTTAAAGAAGCTTACGAAAGAGCCGGTATTCCTCTGCCGGAGCTGAAAACTTTTGCCGCAAGCGTCAATGATACTTATTGACCTTTCCTATGTACCTATGTATAATTAAGAAAAAATACATATGCACGTTGGAGACTCTAGCCTTTTAGGGCATCAAGTTTCCAAAGAAAGGAAGAATCACTTCATGGATTTTCGCAATTTGACACAGTGGCTGGACAGCCTTTTACAGCATGGGATTCCGGCAAGTGAAACTATGATCAGCTTTCAGGGCAAAACCGTCTATCATCATACGGTCGGATTCTCAGACGAAAACGCCACGCATCCCGTTACGGAGCGGGACATTTACTGGTTATACTCTCTTTCAAAACCGATGACTGCCTGTGCGGTTATGCAGCTGGTAGAAAACGGAACAGTGGGGCTGGATGTTCCGGTCAACCATTATCTGCCGGAGCTGTCCTCATGGACCGTTCGGGATGCGGACGGTGTTCATCCTGCCCATGAAGCGCCGACGATCCGCCAGTTGCTTAGTATGCGCGGCGGCTTGAATTACGACTTAAATGCCGTGCCCATCCGGGAATGTCTGGAAAAAACCGGCGGCTTAGCCGGGACACGGGAGTTGGTTGCAGCTATTGCCAAAGAACCGCTGCAATTTGAACCGGGATCTCATTTTAATTACAGCCTGTGTCATGACGTACTCGGAGCAGTTGTCGAAGCGGTATCCGGACAGTCTTTCGGCGAATATATGCAGCAGCATATTTTTGCTCCTCTCGGCATGAAAGACACCGGATTTACCATGACAGAGCAGCAGCAAGATCGGTTAAGCACTTTGTATGTACAAGAGGCAGGAACAACAAGCAACAAGGCAATCGGACCGGAGAACATATTCCGCCTGTCTGACAGCTACGAAAGCGGTGGAGCCGGAATCTTTTCGGTCGCATCAGGTTACTTGCTGTTTGCCGAGGCAATGAGCAACAGCGGAGTGGGGCGCACCGGAAATCAGATTTTGAAGCCGGAGACCATCAATTTGCTGCGCACGGATCAATTGGATGATATTTGCCGTAAAGATTTCGATATGATTGGAAGACCGGGATATTCTTACGGTCTGGGTGTACGCACTATGATCGATCCCAAAGCCGGGAATTCGGAAAGTCCGATCGGAGAATTCGGTTGGGACGGAGCGGCAGGCTCTTATGCATTAATGGATCCGGACAATCACTTAGCCATTGTGTATATGCAGCATGTTCACGGTTGCTCCTATGCTTATTCCGATATACATCCCACCATTCGCAATTATGCTTATCGTGCCATTTTCAACCATTAAACGGAAGGGAAAAGAATGAACAAACAACATAAGCTGAACATTTTAGACACCCGTTTAGAAATCACAGGATTGGAACGGTCGTTGACACTGCTCCAGGTAACCGATCTTCACTTAATCAATACAGACGATCAGGACAGTGAAGAAATACAGGCACTCAGGAAAACCTATTCGGAATGGGCGCCTTACTCCAATGAGATCTTAGAAGATCTCGGAGCGTATTGCCAAACAGAAAAGCCGGATGCGGTAATCTTCACCGGGGACATTTCCGGTTTTCCGACCCGCAAAAACCTTAATATTCTGAAAAACTTTCTGGACCAGAAATGCCCGCCCTATCTGTTCGTATTCGGTAATCACGAACGCATTTTTACTTTGCGGGATTTGGCTCCCGATAAACAGCAACAGTATACAAAAATGTATTCTTTTGCCCTGCAAAGTGATGCCGGAATACAAACAATGGATTTAGCCGGCGTGCGGCTGATCGGAATAGATAACTCCTACAATCAAATTTCAGCAGAACAATTAAAGCAACTGGAAAAATTGTTCGAAGACAGCACGCCTTGTATCCTGTTTTTCCACGTGCCAATGTATCTTCCTGCATTGCTGCAGCCGGTAATGGATGCATGGAAACAGCCTTTCATGATGGGAACGCCTCTTTCTGCCGTCCCCGATATGAACAAGGATCTGATTCCCACCGCTTCTACCGAAGCGTTTGTCAAATTGTTGACAACGCGGCAAACACCGGTACAGGCTATGTTTGCAGGACATATTCATTTTTTTGACCGGGGAGATGAATTCTTTCCGAGGAAAAAGCAATATGTCACCCCCATGGCTACTACGCTCGACGGACGCGGCTTAGTACGCCGCATTCAATTAGTTCCTTACAACAAATAACATCTGATGTATATTGAAAAAAGCAGGTGCAAGCCGATTGGTTTGCACCTGCTTTTTTCTCCATAAGACATATATAAAAGGTAAAAGATCCTCTTATTTTTTTAAATTAATGCTCACTGAACAATTCAAAAACAACGATAGCAAAGTATTTTGCTGTTGTTTTTGAATTGACAAAGTGCAAGGATTTTTGATTGCTTTTGTAAAAAGCCTTGCACTTTGTATTTCGATTTCATTCTGAAATCGAAATCTGTGTTCGCATCAAGA
>JAQXIB010000042.1 GCA_029007575.1 Clostridiales bacterium
TATACAATAACAACCGTTAAATTGCAAGCTTTTGAAAAAAGAATTTTGAGAAATTTCAAAGATTTTTTTGTATATTATTTACAAAATTGATTATTCTCCGTTTTTGCGACAAATCTGTCTGCTATTTTGAGCGTGTCGACAAAGTCGACAACGCTCTCGAAGGACAAACGCAATCACTGCGGCAAAGCCTTGTTCTGCGTTTTTCCCCCGATACCCCCTTTTCAAAGAAAACCAGCTCCGCAAACGGCTTTGCCGTTGCTTACCGCTGCTTTTCTTTTCAAGGTGTCACTGCGGCGGCACATGTCCGCCTGCGTGACAAATTTTAAAATTTAAAGTTTTTCGACAGTCTGCTTCTATTTTATATATCCTTTATCTGCATTTTTGCAAACGCTCGGATCATGTCTGTTTTCTATTTTACATGAGGTCTTTGCTTTTGTCAAACAGTACGCTGCACGAAAATAATTTTTCTTTTTTCCTTTTTCCCTTGTTTTTTCGGTATAACAATGCTAAAATAGGGTTGACTCATTTTTAATTGAAAGGCGGTTGAAGAGATTTTGCCGGCAGAGAAACGATACCAAACCGCCGGCAGTCTGAAGCAGATATGTCAGTTGATGCAGTAAAGAAGTATTTAAGAAAATGGGACAAGCAAGATGATGTGCTGGAATTTGACACCTCCAGCGCCACGGTAGAGCTTGCCGCGCAAGCGCTGGGCGTAGAGCCGGCGCGGATCGCAAAAACCATCTCCTTACAGTATGAAGACAGCGCGATTTTAATTGTAACCGCAGGTGATGCGAAAATTGACAACAAAAAATTCAAAGCACAGTTTGAAACCAAAGCAAAGATGCTGGATCCGGAGGATGTGTTGAAATTCGTCGGTCATGCCGTCGGCGGAGTCTGCCCTTTCGCGGTAGCGGATCCCACGGTCAAAACCTATACCGATATTTCACTGCGGCGTTTTGATACGGTTTATCCCGCTTGCGGCAGCAGCAATTCGGCCATTCGCCTGAACTGCGACGAGCTGTTCGAAATCGCGGACAGCCAGGGATGGGTAGACGTCTGCAAAGGCTGGGAAGAATCCGACGAGGATTGAGTTTCCATTTTACATAGCATCAGCTCAAACAGGAATGTACGGATTACATTCCTGTTTTATTCAGGGAAAGCTGCGGCGCCTCTTGAAATACCAATATCCACAAAAAGGAAAGACTTGCTTTGTAAACCCTGCCAAAATGCGCCGATCTGTTCACCTAACCAACACCTTGGGTTATTGATATATTTAATATTTGTTTACAATTCTACCTTATTTTTTTGGTATGATTAAAAGGCTGATTAGAGTCTGTTTGTGCAATTTTAAACAGGTTGATAAAATAGTGTTGTGTTTCTGTTTAAGTTGCACTGACCGGCTTTATTTATTTTTTTGTGACGAACAGAAGAATTCTGAAAAAAATACGGAGGGATTAACGCATGATTGAAGTACAAGGCCTTACCAAGCGTTACGGCAGCAAGGTTGCGGTGGATGATATTTCGTTTACCGTAAATAAAGGCGAAATTCTCGGCTTTCTCGGCCCGAACGGCGCCGGAAAGTCCACAACGATGAATATCCTGACCGGATATTTATCCTCCAATATCGGCTCGGTAAAAATCGACGGATACGATATTTTGGAAGACCCCATGAAAGCAAAATCGAAAATTGGCTACTTACCCGAAAATCCGCCCCTTTACATGGACATGACCGTAAAGGAATATCTGGATTTTGTCTATGACTTAAAGAAGGTCAAGATCCCGCGCAAACGCCACATTGATGAAATTTGCAAAACCGTAAAAATCACCGATGTTTACAACCGCATCATTAAAAACCTTTCCAAAGGTTATAAACAGCGTGTCGGATTGGCGCAGGCGCTGGTCGGCAATCCCGAAGTGCTGATCCTCGACGAGCCGACGGTCGGACTCGATCCCAAGCAGATCATCGATATCCGCAAGCTGATCAAGGACCTCGGCAAAAAGCATACGGTTATCCTCTCCTCTCACATTCTGCCCGAAATCCAGGCAGTTTGCGACCGGGTGATCATCATTAACCGCGGCAAAATCGTCGCGGACGATACCGCGGAGAACCTGTCTGCCGCTATGAGTACTGACCACCGCCATCTTGCCATCATTGAAGGCCCCGAAAACGAGGTTTACAAGACCTTGTCCACCATCCCCGGAATGGTGGAGGTTACCACCCTCGGTGACCGCGGCAACGGCATGTTCGAATACGCTCTGGAGGCGCAGGAAGGCACCGACATCCGCCGTGAGCTGTTCAAACGGATGGCAGGCCGCAACTGGCCGATCATGGGACTCAGAAGCACCGAGCTGACCTTGGAGGATATCTTCCTGAAGCTCACTTCTTCTGACATTTCGGTTCCGGTCACCTCTGCCGAGACCAAAAAGAAGGTCGCGGAGTCTGTGCTCGGCGAGCAGGAAGAGGAAGAAACCGAAGAAGGTTTTGATACTTTCTGGGAAGAACAGGCAGAGAAAAAAGAGAACGACGTTCCGGACGACGAGGAAAGCGACGAGGAAGAATCCGCAGACGACACCGTGACCGACGAAACCGCCGATTCTTCCGAAGAAGAAGCGGACGAGCAAGATAAAAAAGATAACGGAGGCGAACAATAATGGGCGCAGTATTAAGACGGGAGTTTTCCTCCTTCTTTAAATCCCCGATCGGATACGTGTTCTTAGCGGCATATTATCTGATCGCAGGATTCCTTTTCTACGTAACGGTGGCAAGCTACACCACCCAGACCAGCTTTATGTTTTATTACTTATTCTATGCATCCTGTATTTTGCTGCCGATTCTCACCATGAAATTGTTCAGCGATGAGAAAAAGCAAAAAACCGATCAGCTTTTGTTAACCTCTCCGATTACGCTGACCAGCTTGGTATACGGCAAATTTTTTGCCACCTTCTTTATTTATGCCATCGGCGTGGGAATCACGCTTGTGTTTGCACTGATTCTCGCTGCGTTTAATTCGATCGACTGGATGGTGATTATCGGCAACATCCTCGGATTGCTGTTGATCGGTGCCGCCATTATCGCAATCGGTCTGCTGATCTCCAGCCTGACCGAAAGCCAGATTGTCGCCATCATTCTGACGCTGGCCGTTTCCCTGTTCCTGCTGATGATGGATATGCTTGCTTCCGCAATCAGCTCGCTGATGTCCTTGTTCGGCATCACCGTTTCCTCTGACTTTGCAAACAGCATTTCGATCTCGCAGCGTTATAACGACTTCACCAGCGGCATATTGGACATCTCAAACGTGATTTTCTTTGTCAGCATTGTTGTCGTATTTAACTTTATTACAGTACGTATTCTTGAAAAAAGACGCTGGAACTGATTCTTTGCGAAACCGCACCGGGCACACGCCAATCCAATGGAGTGCTGCGGTGTGATACGGCTTTGTTTTTCTTTGACGCGGGGAAATGCCCGCAGGAAAATTCCCAGAAAGGAATGATTATTTATAATGAAAACCAATATTTTCAAAAGCCGTCGCTTTAAACATGGTACGCTCGCAACGGTGATCACCGTCGTCTTTATCGCAGCAGTGGTACTTGTAAATATTATCGCGACGATTTTACTGAATAAATTTCCGCTGAATATCGACCTGACGAAAGAACAGTCTATGTCGATGGCGGAGGACTCCAAAGATTTTCTGAAAAAACTGGACAAAGAAGTAAAAATCCATGTGCTGGCGGAGGAATCTGCTTTTAACCAAGCCGGCAACTTCTATTATACTCACGCGCTGAACACCATGAAACAGTGCACCCAATATTCCGGTAAGGTTTCTCTGGACTTTATCAATCTGGAGAAAAATCCGACCTACGGCAGCGGAAAATATTCCGAGAGCCTGCAAGCCGGCGACATCATCATCGAATCCGATCTGCGCTACAAAATCGTAAGCATAGACGATCTGTTTGAATACTCCTATTCCAGCACTGACTATTACCAGACCAATTCGCAGATCACCTCCTCCAAGGCAGAGCAGGTCATGCTCGGTTGCATTATGTTTGTTTCGGAGACCAATCCGACTGAGGTTGCTGTGTTGACCGGATTTTCTGAGGTACAGAGCGGTTACAGCGGTCTCCAATCCCTGCTGGAAAGCAACAATTACAGCTTTAAGACCGTCAACATTCTGACCGAAGACATTCCGGATTCGGTAAACATGGTCATTATTCCGGCACCCACCAAGGATTACACCCAAAAAGAGATCGACAAACTCGAAACCTATCTGACCAACGGCGGCAAAAACGGCAAAAAGCTGCTTTATCTTGCCTCTTATCAGCAAGGCGAGTTGCCTGTTTTGGAAGGTTACCTGGAAACCGACTGGGGCATTAAAATCGGCAGCGGCGTCATCTGGGAAACAAATGATTCCAATGTTTACGGTTATTACGACTACAATACTCTCAACACCCTGACCGGCAACGGATACGTTGACGGACTGGCAGATAATACGCTTCCGGTCTATATGAGTACTTCCCGTCCGGTGACCGCTGCGTTTGAATCGAAGAGCGAAATGAAGACCACTACCCTGATCACCTCGGCCGACACCTGCGTGATGATGCCAATGGACGCCGATGAAAATTGGTCTCCCGACAAGGAAACCAAGCAAGCCTTTACGACTGCTGTAGCCTGCACCCGTACCAAATACGATTCCGACACTAACGAACCGTTGGAATCCACCGTCGTCGCGTTCGGCAGCTTGGACTTCTTCGTTTCAGGCGCTTTGCAGATGGAAACCTTTAACAACGGCGACTTTACGGTCAATATGTGCAACGATTTGGTCGGCAAAGAGGACAACACCTTAAATATCGTTCCGAAATCCGACAGCTCCGAAACGCTGGATATTACCGAAGCAACGGTGAACGTATTCCAGATCATCTTTGTCATCGTTGTTCCGATTGCAGTGCTTGCGACCGGTTTGATCATTTGGTTCAGAAGGAGACACAAATAATATGGCGAAAATGAGTAAAAAGGTAAAATCGTTGATTTTAGCTGCCATTATCCTGGTGGTACTGGGCGGCGTCCTGACATTACTGCTTTTACTGCCAAATGATTCCGACACAGCCGACGGTTCCTCTGTTGATACCACATCCAGCGATACTTCGATCGTTCTGATCGACAAAGAACAGAAGAACGTAAAAAACATCAATATCAAAACCGAAAAGGAAAGCTATGATATCGCTTCCGTCGGCGATGAAAAATGGGAAATCGCTGCGCTCAAAGGTTTCGATCAACTGGATACGATGTATACTTCGGTGACTACTGCCGCCGCGGATATTTCGGCGACCAAGATCCTGCTTGAAAAACAGGAGAATCTCGCCGAATACGGATTGGAGAAACCTGCGACCGTTGTCACTGTCACCTATACCGATGGCACGGTGTTCAAAATGAGCCTCGGCTCCGAGACCCCGGACGGCAGCGGCAGATATATGACAGTGGAAGGCAAAGACCCGATCTATATTTATGATTCTTATTCCGCATCTTCTTTTGAAAAAAAGGCTTATGATTATCTGGATACCACGATTCTGAACCTGGGCACCGAGAATACTTCTTCCACTTCTTCCTCCGCGACATCTTCCGGAGAAGCAGCCGAAGAAGTAATCATCGAGCGGTTCGAAATCCAGCGTAAAGGCCTGGATAAACCACTGATTTTCCAAAAACTGGAAAACAGCACCGATGATTCCAGCGGTATTTCGCTTGGCACCTATCAGATCACCAGCCCGTTATCGGTAACGGCGGACGATGAAAAGCTCGGCACCAATCTGACCGGATTTTTAACCTTGTCAGGCAGCTCGGTCGAAGTACTCAAGCCCTCCGCGGCTGAGAAAAAAGCGCGCGGCTTTAACGATCCCACCGCTGTCATCAAAGTCAAATATGACGGCAAGGATTACACCCTCCGTATCGGTAATGCGATCACCTGTGAGGCGGACGAGGATCCCGATTCCCTTGAATCCGGACATACCCACACCATTACCGGATACAATGTGATGCTGGACGGCAAAGATCTGATATATTCCGTATCCTCTTACAGCCTCCCATGGCTGACCATGGAAGCGAAGGATTATATGAGCGTCTTTGTGGTCATTCCGAACATTGTCGACGTGAAAACGGTTACGGTAACCATCGGCAGCAACAAATACGTCTTTAACCTCAGCGTCATAAAAGATGAGGATGACAACGATGTCATCGTTCCGAAATATAACGGAACAACCCTGACCGAAGATTATTTCAAGAGCTATTATCAAGTGTTGCTAGGCATTACACAAGCCGGACTGAATACCAAAAAAGTCTCCGGCTCTCCGGTCATGACATTGCAGTATGAATATCATGACAGTTCCAGAAAAACCGATAAGTTGGAATACTACGACAACGGCGCCGGAGCAATTATTATCCGTCTCAACGGGGAAGCTAATTTTACGGCAAGATATTCCACAGTGAAAAAAGCGATGGAAGACACTTTGCTGATCATTCAAAACAAAAAAGTAGACCCGAATTAATCTGCTGTATCATTACCGCGTTACCCATCCGGCCGTATGACAAACGTCGGATGGGTAACTTTGTTTTGGTATTTGTTCCGTGTACATATCGTATCGATGCCGATATCCATATGTATTTTTGATGTCGGTTGTCTCTGATGCCAAAATCTGATTGAAAGCTTTCATCAGATTTTAGTATTAAACTGTATCCCGATGGAAGGAAGCGCAAATATGCCGAAGCTTTATCTTGTACTGACACGCACGAACACCGCCCTTTCCAAGGCGATCCGCTTTTTTACAAAACGCACCTACAATCATATTTCTCTGGCGCTGGATGACCGGCTTTATTATCTGTACAGTTTCGGCAGACGCCATCCGAAAAATCCGTTTTACGCAGGCTTCGTGCGTGAAGATATCTTAAAAGGCTTTTATCACTATTATAATGATACGACCTGTATCATCTACGAGTTAACCGTTTCCGAATCGCAATGGAATCGCTTGAAAAACTATCTGGCGCCTTTTGTGGCTGATCCTCTGCGCTACAAATTTAATTTTATCGGCTTGATCCTATGCGGATTATCGATTCCTTTTGCTTCCAAAAACACCTATTTTTGTTCGCAATTTATCTCGGAAGCATTAGAAAAAAGCGGTATTTATTCTTTCGGCAAAGATTGCCGTTTGGTCCAGCCGGCTTATTTCATGAATTTGCCGAACACCAGGGTGATTTACCGCGGCAAGATCGTCAGTTATCATCCTGTTATTCCTGTCGAATCAAAGGCTTTGCAATCCACCGAGCAAACGCTTGCAGAAAGGTGTTGACTGTTATGCCCCCTGTCCATCAACCTCTTGGGTCGGATTCAACGGCACCCGATCGAAAATTATTACAGAATATTCGCTATCTGGTCGTAACGGTAATCCTCGCCCTGCTGTTGGGTACGGTTTTGTATCAGCTTGCCAGAGCCTTGTTCTTTCGCTTCAACCAAGCGATACAGCAATTGACTTCCATTCCGCTTCTTCCTACCTTGACGCAGTTATCCTCCGGACTTGTCAGCATCGTCGGTTTCGGCGTGCCTCTGCTTGCACTGTATCTGATGTTAAAAAACACTTTTTCTTTCCGCTCATTGATACATCGCTCCAATGAGGCAGAACTGCTCCATGCGATTGCCATTGCTCTTGGCGTACTGGCGATCGGGACGCTGCTCACCGATATCAGCAGCGATTTTTTAGGCTTGTTTCAAATAAAACTGCTGAAATCGGATATTCTGATTCCGGACGGATTTTTGCCACTGCTCTTGTTTTTGTGCAACTACATCCTGATCACGCCGATCTTAGAGGAGCTTTTGTTTCGCGGCATCATTCTGCAACTGTTCCGCAGGTTTGGTGATCTGTTTGCGCTGGTGATATCCACCCTCTTTTATGTGATGACGGAGGAAACTTATACCAGCTTTATTCCCACTTTTCTATTCGGCATCGTAGCCGGATATTTCGTGCTGCACTCCCGCTCCATTTTTACCGGCATGTTGATGCATACTTTTTACAATCTTGTAATCGTTATCCTCTCTATCTTCACCTCTGCGCTGGAGCCAAACGCTGCAATGACCACTCAAATCACCCTGTTTTTGATCCTGATTGCTGCCTTTGTGGTTGCTGTCATTCGGTTTCTCTGCAAGGGAAAGGAGCCGTTTTCCATTGCCGAGAACGCAGCAGGTTCGACTTTGACCTTATCTGCCCGATTCAAAGCAGCACTTTGCAATCCGGCGTTTATCCTTTTTGCGTTGGTGTTTCTCTATCGTTTATTACAATTGGTTCAAATTTTATGATTCTTTTTCCGCCGTTATTTGATGTATGGGTGGAAAAATCGGGAGGTGACGTAATCCATGGCTGTATGGGAAGATGAGCTTTATATGAAAGAGGCGTTAAAATGGGCAAAAAAAGCCGCCGAACTGGGTGAAGTTCCGGTCGGCGCCGTGATTGTCCGGGATAATGAGATCATTTCCGCCGCCTGCAATCGGCGGGAGGTCGACCATGCCGCCACTGCCCACGCGGAACTGCTTGCCATTGAGGAAGCGTGCCGAAAGCTGGGCGGCTGGCGGCTGCAAAACTGCACCCTCTATGTCACTTTGGAGCCTTGTCCGATGTGCGCCGGCGCCATCATCAACGCGCGGATCAAACGGGTCGTTTACGGCGCCAAAGACAGCAAAGCGGGTGCCTGCGGGTCAATCGCCAATCTGTTTGAGATGGATTTCAACCACCGCCCAATTCTAAAAAGCGGCATCTTGGAGCAAGAATCTGCCGCTTTACTATCCGAGTTTTTCCAAAACCTCCGAAAAACGGAATGATAGCTTTTCCCTCAACTCTAATGCAGCACCCCCTGCTTTCAGCAAGTGAAAGCAGGGGGTGCTGTTGTTTTACGGTAACATGCCCTTATTCCGGCAGTTGGAAATCGCTTTCATCAAAGATAAAAACATCTTCGATGTAAAGATTAAACACCTCCGAGATTTTATAGGCGAGCAACACCGAAGGGTTGTAGTCCCCTTTTTCCAATGAGATCACCGTTCTGGAGGTGATCCCCAGTAAGTCGGCAAGCTGCTGCTGTGTAATGTTGTTTTCCTTGCGAAGCTCTTTTACGCGATTGGTCATTGTTTTCACCTCACTTATGAATTTTATTTCATTAACTTAACTTCATGGTATCACAAGAAGAAAGGATTGTCAAGTCTGCATTAAAAAAAGTCACCAAATCACTCAGACCGTCATAATCTAGTAAGGGAGTAAAACAATTTCCCGCAAATGATGAATACAAGGAGATATCAGAATATGTGTGAAGATAAAATCCCGTTAAATAAGATACAGGAGGGCGAGTCTGCAGTCGTTAAAGAGTTGACCTCGACCGGCAGTATGCGCCGCCGATTATTAGACATCGGCTTGGTGGAGGGCACTAATATTGAATGCCTGCAAAAAAGTCCTGCCGGAGATCCGGTGGCTTATCTGATTCGAGGCGCGGTTATTGCACTGCGGTCTGAGGATTCGGCAGCCGTACTGGTCGGCTGAGTGATACTTAAAGATTTCTGCCTGTACATATGGATGACTGCTTGCTGCCGTTTGTGTCGCGTCATGCGGTCATCCATATGCTGTCAAACAGGCACTATATCCGCCTGAAAAGGATTTCGGGCAAAATCGAAAGGAGTGACAGAAAATGGGCTTGACCGCTCATTCTACCGGCAGCAATGCCGCTGACACCGGATTGGTGATTCAAAAAAAATCCGACACGGATAAAGTGATCGCGCTGGCAGGCAACCCCAACGTAGGAAAAAGCACGGTGTTTAACGAACTCACCGGCATGAATCAGCATACGGGAAACTGGCCCGGTAAAACAGTGACCAATGCGCAAGGACACTGTGAACACAACCAAAAGGGATACGTTCTGGTTGACATTCCCGGCACATACTCTCTGCTGGCGCATTCCGCCGAAGAGGAAGTGGCACGCGATTTTATCTGCTTTGGGGAGCCGGATGCAACCGTTGTGGTCTGTGATGCCACCTGTTTGGAGCGCAACCTCAATTTAGTCCTGCAAACCATTGAAATCACACCAAACGTGATCGTTTGTGTCAATCTGATGGATGAGGCAAAGAAAAAGCATATTAAAATCAACTTTGAGCAGTTGTCCGAAAATTTAGGCGTTCCGGTCGTCGGCACCAGTGCAAGAAGCCGCAAAGGGCTTGACGCACTGATGGATGCGGTAGAACAGGTTGCTGACGGGAGTGAAAAGCTCCATCCGCCCACCATTCGGTATCTAAAGCCCATCGAGGAAGCAATTGCCGCAATATCCGAGACACTCACCGAAATCGACTGCAAAAAGCTAAGCAAGCGCTTTATCGCGCTGAAATTATTAGAGCAAGATGATGCTTTGATACATACTTTATCCGCATACCTCGGAGAGAATCCGTTTGATCATTCCTCGATTGCGTCAGCCGTTGATTCCTCCCGCAAAAATCTGGAGCAAAACGGCATCTCGCTGGAGCGACTGACCGACATTATCGTTTCCTGCATCGTCCTGCGGGCAGAGGAGGTGTGCAGTGATGCGATTGCCTTTGAAAAATGCAACTATAATGCCCGCGATCGCAAAATAGACAAACTGCTGACCGGCAAATGGACCGGATTCCCGATCATGCTGCTTCTGCTTGCCGTCATCTTTTGGATCACCATCACCGGCGCCAATTATCCTTCTCAATTGCTCTCCGACGGTCTGTTCTGGATCGAAGACCGATTGACCGAGTTTTGTCACTACATCGGCATGCCTTCCTGGCTGCACGGTGCATTGGTACTAGGCATCTATCGGGTGCTTGCGTGGGTGATTTCGGTGATGCTGCCGCCGATGGCAATTTTCTTCCCGCTTTTCACCTTGCTGGAGGATTTGGGCTATCTGCCGCGTGTTGCTTTCAACCTGGACAAATATTTTAAAAAAGCAAACGCCTGCGGCAAACAGGCGTTAACAATGTGCATGGGATTCGGGTGCAATGCGGCGGGCGTCGTCGGATGCCGGATCATCGATTCCCCCAGGGAACGGCTGATTGCTACCATAACTAACAATTTCGTCCCCTGCAACGGCAGATTCCCTACCCTGATTGCAATTATTACCATGTTCTTTACCTTTGGCGGCATGACTTCCGGCGACACCGGCAGTCTGCCCGAGGCGCTGCAATCCGCCTTGTCTACCCTTATCTTGACCGGTGTGATCGTATTGGGCATACTGATGACTTTCTGGATCTCCCGCTTGCTGTCTAAGACTATTTTAAAAGGCGTTCCATCCTCTTTTACCATGGAATTGCCGCCCTATCGCCGCCCTCAAATCGGGAAAGTCATCCTGCGCTCCGTCTTTGACCGTACCCTGTTCGTGCTTGGCAGAGCAGTAGCGGTGGCTGCTCCCGCCGGGTTGCTGATTTGGCTGCTGGCAAATATCCACATCGGAGAGGCATCGCTGCTGGCACACTGCTCCGGTTTTCTCGACCCGTTCGCTCGGCTCATCGGATTAGACGGCGTCATTTTAATGGCATTTATTCTCGGCTTTCCCGCTAATGAGATCGTCATTCCCATCATGATTATGGCATATATGGCGCAGGGCAGTCTGACTGATTATCAAAATCTGACACAGTTAAAAACACTGCTTCTGGACAACGGCTGGACGCCGGTTACCGCGATCTGCACCATGCTGTTTTCGTTGATGCACTGGCCCTGCTCCACTACCTGCATGACCATCAAAAAGGAAACCCAAAGCATGAAATGGACTTTCATTTCATTTGTTCTCCCCACTGTCATCGGACTGATTGTGTGCTTTTGCGTCGCCAACATCTGCCGTATTTTCGGGTTGGCAGTGTAAAACAGGTCGTTATCTTCGCCGCGGGCAAGGCAAAGCACATTCTCCGCATCTTTCCAAGCACTTATCATCATTGCAACAGAACCAATAATTGCATTCATCACAACAGCATTCGATCTGCTCGCCGTTTTCCCAAAAATGCGAA
>JAQXIB010000043.1 GCA_029007575.1 Clostridiales bacterium
CACCTCTTTTGAGAACACCGACGCCTGCAAATGGTTAAAAGCCAATGCGCACAAATACGGGTTTATTCTTCGTTATCCGAAAGAAAAAGAGAGCATTACCAAAATCAAGTACGAACCGTGGCATTTCCGTTATGTCGGTGTGGAGCACGCGACGAAAATATATAATCAAGGCATCTGTCTGGAAGAATACCTTGATTCCTTAGAATAACAGCTTTGATCCGAGTGACGCTGTGAGCATATCCGGCATCAGATTAACTTGATGGATCACCGGTATCGAACTATTATGTAGGCAATCGAAATTTTATCTTGTTTGACATTCAAACAGGCATCGCAACTTTTCATTTTGCGATGCCTGTTTCGTTTCATCAATTATTATTTCAATCAATTACTTTAACTCTGATGCTTCTTTCTGCCATAACGCTGCTGAAGCGTCGCTGGGCATCCGCCAATCGCCGCGCGGTGAAAGGGTCACTCCGCCGACCTTGGGACCGTCCGGCAGACAGGAACGCTTAAACTGCTGAGTAAAGAAACGTTTGATAAACACTTTCAGCCATTTCAACTGTTCCTCAGCGGAATATTCTCCCCGAAACGCATGACCTGCCAGCCGGTATAGTTTACCCGGTGCAAATCCAAACCGCAGCATATAATACAAGTAAAAATCATGCAGCTCATACGGTCCGACGATATCCTCGGTTTTTTGATTGATCTCTTCCCCGTTGGCAGGGAGCAATTCCGGACTGACCGGCGTATCTAAAATATCCAGCAAGATCTCCGCCAGCTCGGAACGACCCTCCTGCCTATACTTATCCGCGCAATATTTGACAATATGCCGCACCAGCGTCTTCGGCACCGACGCATTTACACCGTACATCGACATATGATCCCCGTTATAGGTAGCCCACCCCAGTGCCAATTCGGACAAATCCCCTGTTCCGATCACCAATCCGTTGTGTTCATTCGCAACGTCCATCAAAATCTGGGTGCGTTCCCGCGCCTGAGAGTTTTCATATACTACATCGGTCACATCGGCATCATGTCCGATATCTTTAAAATGCTGATGAACTGCTTCTTTGATATCGATACACTCCAGCGATACGCCGAGTTTTTCACATAATTTTTCTGCGTTGCCTTTGGTGCGCGCCGTCGTCCCAAAGCAGGGCATCGTGATTGCTAAAATATCCTGCATCGGTCTGCCTAAAAGCTCGTAAGCCTTAACCGTCACCAGCAAAGCAAGACAGGAATCCAAACCTCCCGAAATGCCGATCACCGACGTCTGCGCATGCGCAGCTTCCAATCTTTGCTTCAAGCCGTGCGCCTGAATCGACAGGATCGTTTCACAACGTTTTTCCCTTTGCGCTCTATCAGACGGAACAAAAGGTCTGGGGTCAATATACCTGGTAAGCGTCGTTTCGACCTCATTCAGATCGAAATACACCTTTTGATACCCATCCGCATTTCCTGTCGGATAGGTTGTCAGACGTGTCCGCTCCCCTGCGAGCTTGTCCGTATCGATCTCGGTCAGAACGTAATCTTTCTTCTTTTCAAACGGTTTCCGTTCGGCAATGATCACACCGTTTTCGGCAATGACGTCGTTTCCGGAAAACACCAAATCGGTGCTGGACTCCCCTTCACCGGCATCCGCCAGAATATAGCCGCAAACCAATCTGCCGGAATGAGAAGCCACCAAACCGTTGCGGTAATCATTCTTTCCTACCGTTTCATCGCTGGCAGTCAGATTAGCGATAATCGTTGCGCCTGCCGCCGCATGAGCACAAGAAGGTGCAACCGGCACCCACAAATCCTCGCAAATTTCCACCGCCAGTTGAAAGCTTTGCTGTTTTTCGGAGCAAAACAAAAGCTTCGTTCCGAAAGGACACTGATATTCCCCGATGGAGATCATTCCGTTTTCGGCAGGAGCCGGTTGAAAATACCGTACTTCTTGAAATTCGCCGTAGTTCGGCAAATTGGTCTTCGGAATCACTCCAAGCAGTCTGCCCCGGCTGACCACCGCGGCACAATTATACAGCTTTCCGCTGTATGCCAAGGGCAGTCCGATGACACTGACCATATTCAGCTTCTCGCTCTCCTTAATGTATTGGATCAACGCTTGTTTTGCCGCCTGCTGTAACGTTTGCTGAAAAAATAAATCCAGGCAGGTATATGCAGTCACGCACAACTCCGGAAACACCAATAATTCCACGCCCTCATCAGCGGCATCTTCTGCGATCCGCAGCAGCTCCTTGACATTATATTCGCAATCCGCCACTTTAATATGCGGTGTAGCCGCAGCGACCTTCACCCATCCGTCTTTCATAGAAACGGTCATTCCTTTCTGTGGGCTTATTTTACATGTTTCATTTGTAATAAACACAGTCATCCTGATATGCTTTTATTATATGATGATTTTCAGAAAAAAACAAGTTGGAAACTATTTTTTCTTCGGTCCGATAAAAAAACACCACAGGGTTGCCGTTCCAGCCCTGTGGCAAAATACTATTTTCTGATTTCCAGCAATTTTTGTTTGAGTTCTTCTTCTATTTTCTGCAATTCGGCTTCTGCTTCCTGTCTGCGCTGACGTCCCTCCTGCTGAATGTTCATCACTTCATCCAGCGTCGTGATCAAGGATTCGTTGGTCGCACGCAAGGTTTCGATATCTACTACGCCACGTTCCGCCTCTTTGGCTGTTTCCACCGTAGCCATTTTCAGTGTTTCCGCATTTTTACGCAACAATTCGTTCGTCTTGTCACTGATTTGACGCTGTGCCTCAACCGCCTGCTGAGAATGCGCGACTCCTAATGCCAACAGCATCTGGCTTTTCCACAGCGGGATGGTATTTACTAAGGTAGATTGGATTTTTTCGGTCATCAACGTATCGTTGTTCTGTATCAACCGAATTTGCGGCGCCATCTGAATAGAAACCGTCCGGGTAAGCTCCAAATCATATAGCTTTTTTTCAAACCGATTGCACATGGAAGCTAAATCGTTTGCCGCCTGCGCATCCTCCGGCAGGCCTGTTTCCGCCGCTCTTTTCTGCAGTACCGGCAAATCCTCCTGTAATACCTGATTCAGCTTTTTCTTGCCCGCAATAATATACATCGACAGCTCTTTGAAATAGGATTTATTCATCTCATACATTTTATCCAGCATCGCGATATCTTTTAGCAAAACGACCTGATGATTTTCCAAAACTTCGCAGATTTGATTGATGTTCGCTTCCGCTTTATCATATTTCACCTTCAGCGTATTAACCTTGTTAGACAGCTTTTTAAATAACCGAAAACCGCCTTTTTGCTCCTCGACATCAAACTCTTTCAACTCCACTACAATGTCGGAAAGCATTTCGCCAATCTCGCCCATGTCTTTTGTCTTGACATTATTCAATGCGTTTTCTGAAAAATCGGCAATCTTTTTCTGTGCGCCTGCACCATATTGCAATATCATTCCTGCATTGCCGATCTCGATTTTATCGGCAAACTCAGCGATCATATTCCGTTCTTCATCAGTCAATGTACTCTCATCAAAAACCTCCGGTTCTGCCTTTTCTGCAGTTGTGATTTCTGCTGTAGGTTCCGTTTTGCCTTCATCCTCGAATGGTTCCAAAGTCAACTTGAATTCCTCGCTCATTTGGTTAACCTCCTGTTTATTGTTTTGGTGTCTCAGAATTGTCTTTTACTAAACCTTCTTGTGTCAATATGGTTTTTAACGCCGAAATATCGGTCGAAATATCCATTGCGTCATCCTGATATAAACTATCCAATAAAGTTTCAAAAGCGGTACTGATCACCGTCAGCGTATCACTGATTTCCTGCTTTGCGGTAAATACGCTCGGAAGCTGTACCGGCTGCTGTTCAAAGTCGCAGTATGCCTTTACCAGTTTTACCGTAGTCGGCAAATAATAATTCATAAACCGCCTGATATCAGAAAGCTTTTCCGGATGCTGCTCCACATAAGAAAAGATTTTGATGATCACCGTTTCCAAACGGTCTAGCTTAGCCGATATTTCCTCTTCCGGCAGTAAATCATTGGCAGAATGAATCTGTCGGACACATTTTCTGCCCTCCGCAATAACGGCTTCCAAGCCATCCGGATTTTGACGGCATTGTTTTTCCATCTCTTCCCGCTGTTGTTTGTTTGCCATCGTCTGTCGATACTGTTGATACATTTGATCTCCAAGCATGATCGAGGTTTTCTGATCATCCAAATAGCATTGCGGAAACCAGAGCTTTCGCATCATTTTCTCAATATCCTTCAGTACAAACTTCGGGGTGCGATGAACGGACAATGCCAGTTCTTCTATGGTGCAATAATGCTTCGCCATCAATATCTGACAATATTTTTTATAGCGGTCTACTCTGCCGGTTCCGCGGATACCGCTGATCAATAGAGGAATGCCGCAGATACCTGCCGCAAGCGCTACAGTTAAAGTTGAAATATACTCCATATTTCCGGCTATAATGCGCTCCAGCGCCATTGGCACGCCAAAAATACAAAGCCCGGTCCACACTCCTATCACAATGCGTACAACATTTCCGGTTTGATTCACTTTAACCAATGTCTGCATTGGCGGCGCGGTGTATGCCGTACGATATTGCTGTACCGGCTGTTGAGCAGTGTATTGCCTCTGTGGCGGAGTCTGATAAGTATATTGCTGTCTTGTGGGATGCTGCTTCTGATAAACCGTCCAACTGTTATATACGTTTTGCTTGACTGTTTCGGATGCCTGTTTGCCCACCGAAACAGTTTGCTCCACCACTGTTTTCACCGTTTTGTTAACAGTATCTTTCAACTGGGAATAATCCCCGCTTTGTATCGCATGCTGAACCGTATCGTTCAGTTCCTTCCCCAAATCAGATAAATTGTGATCGTTCATTCTTTTTCCTCTCGTTCAAATCGGATACCAACCCATTTTTCCAAAATCAAAAGTACTTTATCTGCAATTCATTGTAGGTTTTCATGTTTTAAACGTATCAAATTTATTATAACGTATTTTTGCGAGAATAACAATATATAAATGGAAAATATTATAAAAACGCAATTATGATGTGACGAAAACAGTAAACCCGTCTCAGCCAAGTTCATTCACAGTATGCAAAGCAACTGATAGATTTGGAAAGGCTAAAAAACGGTAACTTACCATGAGATAAGTTACCGTTTTTGTTTCTCATTTATTCTTTCGGTTCAGCAATTGTCTCAACTGCTTCTTTCGCATCCTTTGTTGCAGTCAATTGAATGTTGCGGTTTACCTTAGCGTCATAAGTTTGACCTTTCACAACTTCCTTTAAATCGACTCCGGTCATCTCTTTTACCGATTCAAAAAGTCCGGTCATCACGGAGGTAACATTTCCGGCTATACCGGATACACCGGATTTCCCGTCTCCGTTTCCGCCCTCCAATACGACGATCTTTTCGATCTGAGACAGCGGCTGTGCAACTTTTTCCGCAATTGCCGGCAACACTTCGATCATCATGTTTGCCATAGCGGCGTTGTTATATTTGGCATATGCTTCCGCTTTTTTCTCCATCGCTTCCGCTTCCGCCAAGCCTTTCAGACGAATCGCTTCCGCCTCTGCTGTACCGGTTTGTTTAATGACTTCAGCCGATGCAATACCTTCTTTTCTTTTGGCTTCCGCATTGGCTTCTGCTTCCGCAATCTTACGGTACTTTTCCGCTTCCGCGTCGGCAATTTCTTTCTCTTTGTCAGCCAAAGCCGGCTCAACTACCGTTTCCCGCAGTTCCGCTTTCTTGCGTTCTGCCTTCCTTTGCGCAAGTTCGATATTTTTCAACTCTTTGGCAATCTCGATCTGTACTTTCTCAGCCTCTACTTCTTTCAAACGTTGTTGTTTGAGGACTTCGGCATCCATTTCGGCAGAAGTAACATCCTTCAAAGTAATATTCTGTTGGATAGAATAAGAGGCATCGGCAATAGCCTTGGACTGATCTTGTTCTCTGCGGTATTCCGCTTCTTGTACCGCCTTGTTCTTCTGGGCAGCCGCGATCTCAGTTTCCGCTTTCAGCCGAGCTGCCTCTCCCTCCCGCATCGCGATAGAAGTTTGAATTTTTGCTTCTTTTTGCGCGTTAGCGGTAGCGATTTCAGCATCTTTCTTTACCTCGGCAATTTTAGCGGCACCGAGCGCCTTCAAATAGCCGTTATCATCCTCGATATCACGAATCGTAAAGTTTTTGATTTCCAATCCCATTTCCAACAGGTCGCTGGCGATAACCTCCTGTACATCGCGAGCTACCATCTCTCTGTCTTTGTAGAGGTCCTCTACCGTTTGACGGGAAACGATTTCACGAAGCTTACCTTCCAGCATGTTGGTAGCGGTTTCTTTGATCGTCAGAACCGTTTTTTGCTCTCCGCCGACATTAAACTGCTCGATGGCGGCAAAAATACAGCTGTCTTCGTTCTTTACTTTGATATTGGCAATACCCTCGGTGCGAATCGGAACGCCCTGAGAAGTCATAGCTCCATCGACACGGACGGTTAACTGCATATTTTCCAGAGAAATATAATCAATACGTTCAAACACGGGAATCACCAAGCCACCGCCGCCGGTAATGATCCGTTTGCGTAAGCCGGTAACTACTGCTGCTCTGTCCTGCGGCACTTATTTCCACATGGATAAAATCAGCGCGATAATAAACACAATACCGATAATAACCAAAATAACAATGCCTGCAATCGTTTCTGTCAAAAACTCCATAATACTCATACCTCATCCTCCGTCTCTAATTTAGTAACAATCAATATATTACCGTCAAAGCGTTCCGCTTTTACGGATATACCCTGCTGCAATGACTCTGTTCCGTCGGTTTTCGCCGGATAGGTAATCCTACCGGTTTTGGTAGTAAAACTGACCGAACCTGTGGTTCCGGGTAAAATGGTGATCAGCACCTTGCCGATTCTTCCGATAAATTCCTCACGCTTGTTGGGCTCCATTTGTATGTGCTTCAACCGATTGATCAGCAGATTTTGGACCAATATGGAACAAATATACCCTATCAATACCGTCATGCTTAACACAAGCCACTGATTGATATTAAGAAACAACAACAATTTTCCCGCTCCGCCGAACATCAACAAAAAAGTACATATACTGGCGCCGGAGGCCGGCAACAACGAAATGCTGACATCTCCGATATTGATATCAAAATCCCAATCAAGCCCGTCAAACAGGTTCACAAGATTGTCGATCAATCCCAGAATAACCGATATTACCGGTATAATGACTCCTGCCAACAAGCAAATCGTGAAAATCACATCCATCAAAGTCACCACGCCCTTCCGAATGTATATGCAGAATGATTCGTTCTGATCAAAGCATCTGCTCCGCAACAGCTTATGAGTTTATTATATCAAAAAAACAATCCGGTATCAATATCGTTTTTTCATGAAAAAAGCCTGTTTTTCAGAAAATTCCGCAGTTTATCCACTCCCCACAATCCCAATGTCATCAGCACTGCCAGTTCCGCTTTCCAGATAATCCCTACTATGGGAAGGACTGATCCATTGCGTGTCACCGCGCTGTAATCATTTACATGACTGGTGATTGTATGGACAGCATAATCAGTAGCAGGATAACCGATCCATTGGGTAGCCGCTTCGCAAATGGATGCAGAAAGACACACCGTGATAAGCATTTCTGTCATAATCACACCGATACGCTTGATTCCGGTAAAAAAATCAAGCTTGGCTGCTGTAAAAAACAAGATACAAATTCCTAATGCTGCCCAAAACGCCAGTATTCCAAATATCCATGTGATGATTTTGACACTGCTTACATCGAAACCGATTGGTTGTTGGATCAACTTCAATTTGAGCAGCATAGTATTCAGCACGCCATAGCCGTCGCCGCTTACCACCATGATACTGTATATAGCCACAGCACCAACCGATAATATTGCAATGATTCCAAAAAGAATATATATGACCATCCGAGGAAGTTTATGGGATATAACGGATAATAGGTATGCTATCAATACTGCCGACACAACCGGCAGTGTTGATAGCAGAATCGTATTGCCCAACGCTTTCCCCAAAATAGGATCATGAATCAACAAACGAATATAATGTTGAAAGCCCACGAAAACAGGAGCTGACTCCGATCCACCTGTATTGTTAAGTAAAGCCATCACCAATCCGCCAATGATACCAATCATCAAGATGCCGAAAAATACCGTTGCAAAGAAAAGCAATTCTTTTTTTGTTTGTTTCTTCATTGTTATGACTTTCCCCTCCTGCTGATTATATCTGACTTTTATTGTATCATAAACCGTATTCTCTCTCAACGGCTATTTTTTATCTGCTGTTCAATATGATTATCTGACATTCAATTTGACGATCTTCATTCATTTCCGCAACACAAATCAACAATCGGATCGTTTCGCATAAAATAAGCAAAGCGCGAAATCTCGCGCTTTGCTCAAACTATCCTAAAAATATACATTTTTAAATTTTTATTTTTGCATTGCTTTTTGTGCGTACTCCTTCAAAAGCGAAACATAAATCTTATAGTTTTCCAATGTAACATCAGGAGGTGTTTGATGGTCTACCGAAGGAATATAACGGCCTGACCGCATTGCCGGAAGCAAGCGTTCAAATTCCGCCCGCATGCTTTCCTCTCCCAGATGCATGATCGTCTTATCATAGCCGCCGATCATCAGCCACTCCGGATAATTTCTGCGGATGCGGTTGACATCCACTCCCGCCTGTCGTTCTAATGGCAGTACACCCTCAATGCCTGCCTCCTGAAACCACGGAATCAACGGCTCTACATTTCCATCCGTGTCAATGAATACCTTTGTGCCTTTTGATTTGATAAAGGGAATTATTTTTTGATAATACGGCTTTACAAATTCATCGTAGCATGCCTTTGACAGCATCGGTCCGTGATTATAGGACATATCCTCTGCAAATGTCATAAAATCCGGTGTCACTATTTGATACATTTCTTCCAGAAACATCAATGTATATTCCGTCTGATCCTGATTAATGCGATGCATCAATTCCGGATAATCATAGAAAGCATACAAGTGATTTTCGATGCCGAACAGGGTACGTGGAAACCAAAAAAAACCTTCTATGGTATACCAAAGCGCAAAATCTCCTTGTTCATGCTGAGATTTGATACTCTTAAAATATTCCATGCATTGTTGCATATATTCTTTGGAGAACATCATTCTTTTCAGACACTCATAATCGCTTTCGTCCTTCATGATCTCGTGACCATGCTCTTTCGGTACCGGAAATCCCGGCATTCTGTGATTGACCCAAAGCTGAACCAAATCGTCCAACCCGAAATAAGCATATATCTTATGCAAGTCGAATTCCAGATTCATGCCCTGCTGCTGCCATTGCAAAAAGGTTTTATCCCACCAGGCAGCCCATTCTATCACCGGCAAACGGTCTGCCGGTTTGCCGTTTACAACTGCCGAAACACGTTCCCTGTTCGTCATCATATGATCATCCTTTTCTTCTTCGTTTTATGGTAAACGACTTTCTGTTGACTTTAGCATACCGCATAGTTATAATAAAATCAACGGGTATATTTGCCGATTTTAGGGGGTGATTTTATCAACTCTTCTTTTTTTGAAACTTATTCCATTGCAGAACAATCTAAAATGGAAATCATTGAAATGGCAGTGACAACACCGGTGGTTCGACACGCGCATAATTATCTTGAGTTAGCATACATTAAACAGGGATGGACAAAGCATACCAGAAATAATGATACTCAAAAACTGACTGCCGGCGAGTATATGATCTTAGACTATGGCGAAGTACACAGTTACGATGTTGTAAGCGACGACTTAGTAGTGATCAACTGTCTGTTCAAACCTGAATTCATAGACAATACGATGATCCACTGCCGCAGCTTTCCGGAAATGTTAAGCAATTATATGATTAACATAGGGTACCTGTCGGGTGCTCAGATGAACAACAGTATTTTTCAGGATAATCAAGATGAAATCCTATCACTTTTAACAAAAATGAAGCAAGAAGATTCCGTTCAAAAGACCGGCCACATTCAGGTGATTCGGGCGGCTTTGATTGAAATCATTATCAAAACCATGCGACAGGTACAAGACAATGCAACTGCGGATATTGCGGCTTACGATAAAGATATTTTAGAAATCATTTCACTGGTAAGTCAAAGCCCCAATTCGAACATATCTCTGTCTGAGATTGCTCGCCGTCAGAATGTCTGCGTCAGTAACCTCAGCAGAAAATTTAAAGTAACCACAGGTCATCATTTTTCCGAATTTCTCCAGCAGAAAAGAATAGAACAAGCCTGTCGTCTGCTCATAAACACGAATGATAAAATTTCAGAGGTGGCTGAAAAATCAGGATATAACGATGTTAAATTTTTTCATACCGTATTTAAACATATCACCGGACAGACGCCCGCGCAGTATCGAAAAAGTTTTTCGATATCATATATAAAATAATGTCTACTGAACAAATCAAAAATTTGATTTGTTCGAACGGCTTTCGCCGTACAAACCAAGAAAAATCCGAAATTTCGGATTTTTCTTGGTTCAGACATTCTTTGATGTAAACACAGATTTCGATTTCAGAATGAA
>JAQXIB010000044.1 GCA_029007575.1 Clostridiales bacterium
CTGCTTCGTATTTTCCGTTCCCTAACGTCGGAGCAACAGGAAATGTATATTGAGCAAGGAAAGCTGTATATTCGCATGAATAACAAAAAAGGTGTCGAATCATTAAAATCAACTTCATAAAATAGAATATACAAACAGATAAACAGGCTTACCGTTGAAATTATTCAGCAGTGAGCCTGTTTTTATAAATTCTTTTTGACATTTGCCCAAATATGAGGCATAATTTGGGTATAAGCCGTTATGTTAGAATTGGAAGGAGATGTTTATATGAAATTAAAGGCTGAAAGTAAAGATAAACGAAAAGTAGTCATATATTCTCGGAAATCAAGGTTTACAGGCAAAGGCGAAAGCATAGAAAATCAGGTTAACCTATGCCGTGAGTATATCAAAGACTTCTGGCTGCGCACTAAGAATGAAGTTATCACTGACGAAGATATAGACATATTCGAGGACGAAGGATATTCCGGCAAAAATACAAAACGTCCGCAATATCAACAAATGCTTCAAGGTATCAGAAATAATACATATAAAGTTTTAGTTTGCTATAAGTTAGACAGGGTAAGCCGTAATGTTGCGGATTTTTCAAGTTTAATCAATGAATTAGAAAGAAATAATGTGGCATTTGTGTCCTATCGGGATAATTTTGATACCTCTACTTCAAGCGGCAGAGCAATGATGATGATGATCTCGGTATTCGCGCAGTTGGAACGGGATACCATAGCCGAAAGAATCGTGGATAATCTGCTGGAACTCGCCAAAAGCGGCAGATGGCTCGGTGGTGTAACTCCAACCGGATATAAAAGCGAACAAATCGTAGGCAGTATCTCATTTGACGGAAAAGAACGCAAAGCATATAAGTTGGTTCTCATTCCGGAAGAAGCAAAACTTGTTAAACTCATTTTTGACAAGTTTATTGAAATGGATTCTCTGACAAAACTCGAAACCTATCTCATGCAGAATCATATTTGCTCAAAGAACGGCAAAGAGTTTTCTCGCTGTACTCTATTAGCCATATTAAGAAATATGGTCTATATGAAAGCCGACCAATCCGCATGGGAATACTTCGAAAACAAAGGTTTGCAGGTATTTTCAGATAAAAAGCAATTTGATGGGAAACATGGAATTGCAGCATACAATAAAACCGACCAGACCAAAGGGAAAAGCCATTCTGTCAAGGACATGGAAGAATGGATTATCTCCGTTGGAAAGCATAAAGGTATCATTGACGGTGCCGATTGGATCAGGGTACAAGAAATGTTAGATGAAAACAAATCATCTTCTTATCGCAAGCCAAGAAGCAATGTCGCATTGCTGACAGGCTTGCTGTATTGCGCTGACTGCAAAAGTCCCATGCGTCCTAAGCTGTCCGGCAGGAGAAATGCCGAGGGTGAACTAATCTATGACTATCTATGCAAAACCAAAGAACTAAGCAAAAGCAAAAACTGCAATATGAGCCGTATCAATGGCAATATAGCGGATAAAAAGGCTTGTGAAGTTGTGTTTCAAATGGCAGAACAAACCTCTGACTTCCGAAAAGGTTTAGAAAAGCTCCGCACAACCATCAATAACAGCCATGAAAACATAGATAACGAAATTCTAAAGCTGAAAAAGACGATAGAGAGCAATCAAAAGGAAATAAATGGGTTATTAAAGCAATTATCACTGGCAGGAGATACAGCCGCAAGCCAATATATCTTAAACAGTATCAACGAAAAGCACGAAGAGATCGACCATATACAAATCCGAATAGAAGAATTGCAGAAACAAACCAATACCACGATTCTGTCCGAAAATGACTTTGAAATCTACACAGAATTGCTAACATCCTTCAAAAAATCGTTCGACTATCTCACCGTTGAACAGAAAAGATATTATTTAAAGACGTTAATCAAACGAATCGAATGGGATGGAACAAACTTGGACTTCTATCTGGCTCATACTGATACAGAAAGGGATGACTTCTCGGAAATTAGCTCCGAAATAAAGGAAAGTGAAAACATAGAAGACTCCTTGGTGGGTGGAGAGGGTGGAGCCGCTAAGTATGGGTTGCAAACCAAATATTAATGCATTTTCGAACAGCCAAAAAGACGACCGGAGATGTTTATATCAATGATCCGATTGAAACAGATAAAGACGGCAATGCACTCACCTTGATGGACATTGTTGCCGATGAAGAAAATATTATTGACAACATCGATTTAAAGCTCAAGTCCGAACAACTATATCAGTTGATCACAAAATATCTGACCGAGCGAGAACAATATATCATTCGGCTTCGATACGGATTAGGCGGATGCAAACCACTTACACAGAGAGAGGTCGCCGCAAAACTGAAAATATCCCGTTCTTATGTCAGCAGGATTGAGAAAAAAGCGTTAGAAAAATTAAAAAAAAGATTTGATGACAATGATATTCATAAGCATTATTCCGATTATCCAAGCGTTAATCGAACAACACACCTCAAGTGACTATTAAAAAAAGCGTTTTCGGAGCCGAACAAATCGGGCAAACATAATCATCAGGTTCTTGCGTAATATCCCCGTCATGAACGTATCCGCAAATTTTGCAAACATACTGTACTTTGGGCTTCGGCTCCTCTTTCTGATATGTCGGCGCATTCTTCGGCGCTTTTCCTTTAATGACCTCGTGGAAATATTTATAGGTCATCGGAGTATAGTCAGAGCCTTGATACGTTTCTGTTACTGTTGCCAAAATAATGCCATGTGTGCCGCAGTCGACGATAGACTGCACCTCACAGATCAAATATCCGCTGCAATTGGCATTCAAGAGCGGCAGTCCGCTTTCCATCCGATAATCGATATTGGCAAATTTGTCGGTATCTTTTCCGCTTGCATAGCCTAATGCGCCGATCACCGACGCAGGCGTCTGCTCCGACAAAACCGAAATGCCGAACCGCTTCGTTTTATTAATCACATCATAAGTATAATTGTTTTTGTTCACACTGACCGCAACCGTTACCGGATCATTGCTGGTGATTTGAGAAACTGTGTTGACGATGCATCCGGTGGGACGCTGTCCGTCCATTACAGAAATCGCGTACATTCCATAAGAAATTTTCCATAAAACTGATGTATCCACTTTCGTTCATTCCTTTCTCTGCCATATATCGCTTCGACTGATCACAATCTCACACTTTAGTGCATCATCCGGTGAGCATTTATGATACCGTTAAGTAAAAAGATGGTCACAGAGCCTCAAGCGGCCGTTCGGCTGTTGCTTGAGGCTCTGTTTTTTTTTATTCGGCCTCAAATTCTTCTTTGCTTGCTCCGCACAGAGGACATACAAAATCTTCAGGAATATCTTCCCAAAGTGTGCCGGGAGCAATGCCTGCATCCTCGGCTCCCTCTGCTTCGTCATAAACATACCCGCAAACCAAGCATACATATTTTGCCATAATGATCACCTTTCCTTTCTGATTTCCATTATATACCATTTGAGTATACTTGTCAATCCCTTTAGACGCAAAACATCATTCCGCTTAAAGGAGCTGACCGGGCAACAACCCCGCATACCTATGATACTACTATCCTATACCATTTAAAATAAAATTTCAATACAAAATTGTATTTCTTTTTTGACCTTTATATTTCTTTTTTTACTTTGGTCAAAGCACACTTTTCCAAACGGGATACCTGTGCCTGAGAAATACCGATTTCCTTTGCGACCTCAACCTGTGTTTTCCCCTGAAAGAAGCGCAGGGATAGGATTTTCTTTTCCCGATCATTCAAATGTGTGATTGCTTCTTTCATGGACAGCTCGTCTAACCAGTTGATGTCGTCGCTTTTGTCACCAATTTGATCCATGACATAAATAGTATCTCCCCCATCCGAATATACCGGCTCATATAACGACACCGGATCGACAATGGCTTCTAAAGCCAGCACCACCTCATGCTTTTCCATACCCATTTCCTTTGCAATTTCTTCAATCGTGGGTTCGTTTAAACTTTGATTGGTCAGCTTTTCTTTGATCTGCATGGCTCGATAAGCAGTATCTTTTAAAGAACGGCTCACACGAATCGAATTATTGTCCCGCAAATACCGCCGAATCTCTCCGATGATCATCGGAACGGCATAGGTAGAAAAACGGACATCTAACGATATATCAAAATTGTCGATGGACTTCATTAAACCGATGCAACCAACCTGAAACAAATCATCTAAATTTTCTCCCCGATTGGTAAACCGCTGGATCACACTTAACACCAGCCGCAGATTACCGTTAATCAGTTTTTCCCTAGCCGTTGCATCCCCCTCATGCATTTTTCTCAATAAATTCATTTTCTCCGCTTCTTTTAAAACAGTCAATTTGGAAGTATCTACTCCGCATATTTCCACCTTATTATATACCACATCGCTCACCCCATCCAACAACTTGATTAGAGTATTGACGGATTGAGTTTGCGACATACAAATGTCAAAAAGTTCCAGTGAAGGATTGCGGTAATTTTAATCTGTCAGAAAGCAGAGCAAAAGGTGATCGAAAAACAGCAGTACAGGAGCCGATTATCGCTTATTTTTATGTCTTGCTTTGTAACGGCGAATAAGCATTCTACCGCATTTTTCCAATAAAAGCTGCAACGGATAGCACAAAGCAGCCATCACCAAAAAAATCGGGAAAGTTACAGAGGACAGCGTACCCAAACTAAATATACTACGTCCGAAATATGCTAAAAGAAAGAATCCCGCTGTCATACTGCCCCACAGTACAGCACGAAGCATGTTAAACGGACGGCAGACTTCAAATAGCTGCATCAGCCAAATAAAACCGGTCAAATACACCCCCAGCGTCACGGTTTCCAGTTCGGACATACCGAACAACGGCGCCAGCGCATCCACCACGACCAAATACAGAACGATGATGATGGCGCTGGGGAACGCCCTGCCGAGGATCGTTTGAAGAAAATTGCCCTTTACCCGTTCTTTATTTGGCTCCAGAGCCAGCACAAACGAAGGCAGTCCCTCTGCCACTAAGCCGATCAAGGTAAGCTGAATCGGGATCAGCGGATAGGGCATCTGGAAAAACAACGCCATAAAGGACAGCAAAAAAGAAAATATCGTTTTTACCATAAACAGCGACGCGGTACGGGTAATATTGTTGATGACTCGCCTGCCCTCCATGACAACGTTTGGCAGAGCAGAAAAATTGGACTCCAGCAAAACCAGTTGGGAGACCTGCCTTGCGGCGTCGCTTCCCGATGCCATAGCGATGCTGCAATCCGCATCTCTGAGCGCCAGCACATCGTTGACACCGTCTCCGGTCATGGCAACTACATGCCCTTTCTTTTGAAGCGCATGAACCAAAGTTCGCTTTTGTTCCGGCGTCACCCGTCCGAAAATCGTATATCGATCCACAACGGCGGCAAGTTCTTCCCTGCTTTTCACAGTAGAGGCATCCAAATAGGAATCATACTTCCGAAATCCCGCTTGCTTTGCGATGCTGGACACCGTAACCGGATTATCACCTGAAATAATCTTCAGTTCCACATCTTGACTCCGAAAAAAGTCTAACGTATCCTTCGCGTCGCTTCGTACCGGATCATGCAATATCACAGCCGCAACCGGATCACGTTTTTCCGGCAAGATTCCCTTTACTGCCGCGTCTGTCCAAGCCATTAAAAGCACGCGGCAGCCCTCTTGTTCCAATGCTTGAATCCCGGATGGCAAACGGTATGACTGATTTTTCAACAGTATTTCCGGAGCGCCGAATAATATTGTCCCAACCTTTTCAAAAGTTACCGAACTCCATTTTCGTGCAGAAGAAAAAGGCGTTTTCTGCACCACCCGTAAAGATTTGTCACTGCCGAAACGTTTTTTTAAAGCGACAAAAGTTGCATTATCATCATCCAAAGCAGAAACAAAATTAGCGGCCGCCGTATTGACCGATATCGGCATCCGGTGGGATTCCAATTCTATGACATCGGATACCGTCATTCTGCCTTCGGTAATGGTGCCGGTCTTGTCAAGGCAAAGGGTATCCACGCGGGATAACGTTTCGATGCAATACAAATCCTGTACCAAAGTTTTTTTCTTCGCGAGCTTTACCACTCCAACCGCAAGCGAAACACTGGTCAACAACACCAAGCCTTTCGGCATCATGCCGAGCAGAGCGGATGCGGTTGCCACAACCGTATCCGGTATAGATTCATGCAACAGAAAAATAGAATTTAATACCAGAAGAATACCAAGCGGTATCACAAAAACGCCGGTAAACTTGACGATCTGATTCAAGGATTTTAATAAAACCGAATTAACCTTCTTGTATTTTTTGGCTTCGGCAGTGATCTTTGCCGCATAATTGTCCGCGCCGATATGCATCACCTGTGCGCGGCAACTGCCGCTGACAACAAAACTGCCGGACATCAACGACTCCCCTGCCGATTTGGTCACCGGGTCTGCCTCTCCGGTCAGCAGCGATTCGTCAACCTCAACTTCACCCGATACCACAACCGCATCGGCACAGATTTGATTTCCCAGCCGCAACGTCATAATATCGTCCAACACCAATTCCTCGACCGGTGCCTTGATTTCTTTACCGTCCCGCACAATACAGGCGTGCGGAGCGGATATCAGCGACAATTTTTCCACTACCTTTTTGGAGCGCAATTCCTGCACAATGCCGATCAATATATTCAGGACGATAACGCCCAGATAAAGCAAATTTTTATACGCGCCCACCAATGCGATACAAACCCCGATACCGAAATTAAAAGCATTGAACAAAGTGAAAACATTTTCACGTATAATTTGCCAAGTTGATTTCGTAATATCGGCTTGCTGACCATTGACAAGTCCTTGATTTTTTCGTTGCGCCACCTCATTGCGTGTCAATCCCCAGTCAGGTTTCGGATGGAATCGCGCAACTCCCCGGTATAAATCCATATTTCCACTTCTCCAGCAAATTTGTAATGTCCACCCGATATCAGATTATGCCAAATATCAGGTCTTTATTTAATGCTCACTGAACAATTCAAAAACAACGATAACAAAGCATTTTGCCGTTGTTTTTGAATTGGCAAAGTGCAAGGTTTTTGGTTGCTTTTTGAGAAAACCTTGCACTTTGTATTTCGATTTCAT
>JAQXIB010000045.1 GCA_029007575.1 Clostridiales bacterium
CTTTGCTGCCGATGATTGAGTATATTGACGAACATGATGCGGCGGTAGTGGAGCTGTCCAGCTTCCAGTTGATCTCCATGCGTAAATCTCCGGATGTGGCAGTGATCACCAATGTGGCACCGAACCATCTCGATGTACACAAGGATATGGAAGAATATATCAACGCAAAGAAAAACATTCTGCTGCATCAAAATGCTTTTTCCAAGACGGTATTGAACATGGACAATGATATTACCAATCAGATGTCTGACTTGGTACGGGGAAAATTATATCAGTTCAGCCGCCGCAGTATACCGAACAACGGTGCGTATTTATCCGAAAACGGCAGCATCATCATGGTCAACAACGGGGAGCAAACCGAAATCATGAAAGCCTCCGACATTCGGCTTCCCGGTATTCATAATGTGGAAAACTATCTGACGGCGATTTCGGCGGTTTATGATGATGTGGATCGCAACAATATTGTCAAGGTGGCTCGCGAATTTGGCGGCGTGGAGCACCGAATTGAGTTTGTCAGAGAGGTAGACGGTGTAAAATATTATAATGACTCGATTGCGACCAGTCCCACCCGGACGATCGCCGGACTGAACTCCTTTGGACAAAAGCTGGTGGTGATTGCCGGCGGATACGATAAAAAAATTCCGTTTGAGCCGCTTGCGCCAAAGCTGATTGAAAAATGCAAGCTGTTGATCTTGATGGGATTGACTGCTGATAAGATTGAAAAAGCAGTGACCGAATGTGATGGATACAATCCGGAAGAACTGAAAATTTTACGTGTATCCACTATGGAAGAAGCCGTGCAGACTGCTAAGGAAAATACGGTCAACGGTGATATTGTCACATTGTCTCCGGCTTGTGCGAGTTTTGACAAATATCCGAATTTTGAGGCAAGAGGAAATCATTATAAAGGGTTGGTGAATGCGCTTTGAGCGAACAAATCACTTTTGCAACCGGAGAAGTTTTGAAGCGCCTGAGCTTGTCAGCCGGTGTGTCCGGGATGGAAGGCGGCGCCTGTCAAACTGCCGCTGAATTGTTACGCAAATACAGTAATCACGTCGTTTGCGACAGCTTCGGAAACGTATATGCAAACATTGCCGAACCGAAAAACGGTGCGCCGGTGATTATGCTGGACGCCCATATTGATGAGGTCGGACTGGTTGTGACAGATATTGATGATGACGGATTCCTGAAAGTGGCAAAATGCGGGGGAGTGGATCGCCGGCTGTTGTTGGCACAGCAAGTGACCGTACACGGCAGGGAAGATTTGACCGGTATTATTACTTCAAAACCGCCGCATTTGGAATCGGAAGAAGAACGAAAAAAGGTTCCTGATTTTGATGACATTTCCATTGATATCGGAATGGATAAGGCTTCTGCCGAGCGTCTGGTTGCTCGGGGTGACCGTGTTACCTTTTACAGCGAATACAGAACGCTGCTAAACGGCAGAGTCAGCGTCAAGGCGGTGGACGACCGCGGGGGAGTCACAGCAATATTATATGCTTTGGAACTGTTAAAGGAGAAACAGTTAAACTGCGGTTTGTCGGTCTTGTTCAGCTCTCAGGAAGAATTAGGCTTGCGGGGAGCAACCATCGGGAGCTACTTGCTGCAGCCGGACATTGCTCTTTCGGTGGATGTCAGCTTCGGGCATACCTCGGATGCGCCGGAACATAAGTGCGGCAAAATGGGGGAAGGGCCGATGATCGGTATTGCTCCCACTTTGGATATGGAAATCGGCAACGAACTGATGGAAACCGCAAAAGAAAACAACATTCCGTATCAGCTTGAAGTGATGGGAGAAGAAACTTCGACCAATGCCGATGCAATCGGCATGATGCGGGGCGGTATCAAAACAGGATTGGTGTCGATACCGATCCGATATATGCATACGCCGATTGAGACGGTAGTCATTGAAGATATCGAAAAGGTCGGACAATTGCTTGCCGAATATATCAAACGGAAGGGAGCAGACAAACAGTGATTGGAAATTTAAAAACGCTTTGCTCTATTTCGGGAATTTCAGGACGGGAAAAGGCGGTGTCAGCAGAAATCGAACGTCAGATCAAAGGGTATTGCGAGTATCATTATGATAATCTCGGCAATTTGATCGCTTGGAAAAAAGGAAAGAGACCGGCAAAATATAAACTGATGATTTCCGCTCATACTGATGAGGTGGGAATGATCGTTACCTCAGTCACCTCCGACGGTATGCTACGTTTTGCACCGGTAGGAGGGATTGATTCCCGTGTGCTGATCGGCAGAAGCGTTCGTGTCGGTGATCATCTGTACGGTGTGATCGGCACCAAGGCAGTGCATATGCAATCTCCGGAGGAACGCAAGACCGCGGTAAAAAGTGACGATTTATTTATTGATATCGGTGCGACGGATAAAGAGGACGCTATGAAGCATGTTTCACTTGGAGAAAGTGTCTGCTTTGACAGTCCGTTTGTGGCGTTTGGCAACGGTTTCTTGAAAGGAAAAGCGATTGATGACCGATTCGGATGCGCTTTGATGATACGCATGATCCAATCGGAATTAGAATACGATACTACCTTTGTGTTTTGCGTACAGGAAGAAGTCGGGCTGCGGGGAGCAAAAGCTGCCGCATATACTGTAAATCCCGATTTTGCCATTGTTTGTGAAGCGACCACTGCGGCTGATGTCGCGGATGTGCCCGAAAACAAAAAGGTATGCAAATTAGGAGGCGGAGCAGTCGTTAGCTACATGGATCATCGCACCGTATACGACAAGGAACTTTACGATCTGGCGTTTTCGGTGGCGGGGCAGCATCAAATCGCCTGCCAGACCAAAACAATGGTGGCAGGCGGTAATGATGCCGGAGCGATTCACACCGCTTGCGGCGGTGTTCGTACTATGGCGGTTTCGATTCCGTGCCGGTATCTGCATTCCCCGTCTTGTGTGATTCAGCAGCAGGATATGGAAAGCTGCTATCAATTGGTACGCTTGATGGCAGAGAAAATACAGGAATTATGATTCAGTTATTCACCCAAGCCGATATGGAGCGCGTGTTGCAAATCGAAGCGGAGCATCCACAGCTCATCAAAATACAGGCATTATTGCAAGCTTACGGGATCGGATACGATTTTTGCCGTTTTTACCGTCAGCAGGAGGACGGACGGGATACGGGCTATCTTTTCAAACTGGATGACAGCGGTGTTTTGTGGACAGAGGAAGATGCCGATATCGGTGAATGGTCGGATTTTTTCGGCATGATAGGCTTGTCGGAAGTATCCGCTGTCGGCAGGACGGGATGCCGACTGCAAAAGGAGTGCCCGGTTTTCGGTTGTCAAAGCGGCAATATATTTGTGAAGCATAATTCACTAACAGAAACAAGCGTGCAAAGCGTGGAAACAACCTCATTGACGCAGGTGTTTGCGGTGATCTGCCGCTGTTTTCCGAATTTGACAACGGCACAGTTTGACGGATGGTATTGTGATCTTTCGCATCGAATCCGACATGGCGTTTGCAAAGCTTTTTTATACAGAGAGTCTGCGGCGGCCATTGTTTTGAGCTATGGGCAGACTGCAATCATATCCCAGTTTTGCGTTTTGCCGGAATATCGCCGCAACAGGGTCGGCAGGAATTTGATGCAAGCGATAGAAAGCGTATACAGCGGAAAAAAGCTGGTTGTTTTCAGCAAAGATTCTCTTTCGGATTCTTTTTACGGTAACATCGGATTTTTACCTGCTGAAAGATGGTTTACATTTTATCGTTAATATCCGGAAAGAAAAACTTTTCAGTAGTATAGAAAATAAAAGAAAAAGGAATATCAAATTTTTATGTTAGAGCAATTTTTTGAATTGGACAAGCATTTGATGGAGTTGGCACAAAAGGCAGAGGATCGAGCAAAGGATGCGTTTGCTCGGATCGATGAGATCGCGGCCTATAACGAAGCCAAGGTGTTACGTGCATTTATCAAAAACGGAGTCAGCGAGAGCCATTTTAAAGGCAGTACCGGATACGGTTATGATGATCGTGGCAGGGAAGTTTTGGATGCGGTTTTTGCCGATGTATTCGGCGCAGAGGATGCGTTGGTACGCCACAATTTCGTTTCGGGGACGCATGCACTGGCTACCGCGCTGTTTGGCGTGCTTCGCACGGGGGATAAGCTGGTTTCACTTACCGGAGCGCCTTATGACACCATGGAGGAAGTTATCGGCATTCGTGGTGAGGGAAACGGTTCCTTAAAAGATTTCGGGGTTTCGTATGAAGAAGTACCCTTGACGTCGGATGGAACGCCCGATTTGGAACGTATTCCGGAGGCGGTGCGGGATGCTAAGGTGGCGTACATACAGCGTTCACGCGGGTATTCTTTGCGCCCGTCCTTGACGGTGGAGCACATCGGAGAGCTGGTACAAGCCGTAAAAAGCGGAAATCCGGATGCCATTATCATTGTAGATAACTGTTATGGGGAATTAGTGGAGAAAAACGAGCCATTGGCGGTCGGAGCGGATTTGATCGTCGGATCACTGATCAAAAATCCCGGCGGCGGCATCGCACAAACCGGCGGGTATATCGCAGGGCGAAAAGATTTGGTGGAGTTGTGTTCCTATCGTTTGACCACCCCGGGAATGGGCAAAGAAGTAGGCTGTACGCTGAATCAATCCCGTGAGTTGTTTATGGGGCTGTTTTGGGCGCCGTCGGTGGTAGCTAATGCCGTAAAAACTTCTGTTTTTGCGTTGTCTTTGTTTCAATTGCTGGGATATGAGGTTTATCCGAAATACGATGAAACAAGAACCGATATTATTGCGGCAATGAAGTTAAATACAGCTGAAGCATTGACGGCGTTTTGCCGGGGGATTCAAAAAGGCTCTCCGGTTGACAGCTTTGTTACACCCGAGCCATGGGCGATGCCGGGCTATGACAGTCCGGTGATTATGGCGGCAGGCGCTTTTACGTTGGGAGCTTCGATCGAATTGTCAGCCGATGCGCCTCTGCGGGAACCGTATGCGGTTTGGATACAGGGTGGATTAACCTATACCAGCGGCAAGGCAGGCATATTATTGGCGGCGCAATCGATGCTGGAGCAAGGGTTGATATCAATCAAACAGTGAATCGTTTCCATATTGATGCTGTCATCATTTCGGATAGGGGGATTATTGGTTTGGAGGAAGTTTGGGATATTCTTCTTGATACGCTTTTAGACGGCGTGAAAATGCTGCCGTTTTTATTTGGAGCATATTTATTCATTGAATTTCTGGAGCATAAAGCATCGGACAAATTACAGAATGCTTTGTCTAAGTCGGGCAACCACGGGATTGTTGCGGGAGCCATTTTGGGCATCGTGCCGCAGTGCGGATTTTCGGTAGCCGCCGCCAATTTATATTCCGGTAAAGTCATCACGCTTGGCACGTTGATGGCGGTATTTATCTCGACCTCTGACGAGGCTATTCCGGTATTGTTGTCTTCACCGGGGAATGCCGGTGCGCTGTTACAATTGATTATTGTGAAAATAGTAATTGCGCTGATCGCCGGATTTTTGGTGGATTTAGTTCTGAAAATACGGCATGTTCCGGAAAACAAGCCGGAGCTGCAGGATCATAATGTCTTGTGTCACCATTGCGGCTGTGAACATGGAGGCATTGTAAAATCGGCAATCAAGCACACTGTCAATATTTTTCTATTTATTTTGTTGGTCTCCTTTATCCTGAATGCATTGATTGCATGGATCGGACAGGACACGATTTCAAAGATCATGCTGACCGACAGTATTTTTCAACCGTTTATTGCGGCACTGATCGGATTGATTCCCAATTGTGCGGCCTCGGTGATGCTGGTACAACTGTTTTTGGCAGGAAGCCTTAGCTTCGGATCGGTGGTGGCAGGGCTTTGTACCGGTGCCGGAATCGGATTGGCGGTATTGTTCCGTGCAAACCACAATTGGAAAAAGAATTTACTGATCTTATTGCTTCTGTATGGAATCGGAAGCGTATCGGGATTGATCATTCATTTGTTGGTTTGATCTAGGATGTACAAGAAAAACAAGCCTTCTGCAGTGAACACGTAACTGTAGAAGGCTTGTTTGTTGACGTTATTTTTTTGGGCAATGGTAGAGGAAGCTAATCATACGCTTATATTTCAGCGCAAATATCACGAACTATAGAATATAAAAGAGAGGGCTATGTGCTGGGATTGGGTGCGAAAATGTTCATCATCGCGGGGCCGGTGCTGGTCTACGGCACGGTGGCGAGTGTGGTGTATGGGGTTATTGATCGGATAACGACTTTATTCTGGCGAAAAAAGGCTTGCCAGTCGGCAAGCCTCAGTCTGTCGAAAAACTATAAATTTTAAAATTTGTCACGTAGGCGGACATGTGCCGCCGTCTTGCACAGCAAGACGATGTGACTACATTGAAAAGAAAAACAGCGGTGAGCAACGGCAAAGCCGTTTGCGGAGCTGGTTTTCGTCGAAAAGGGGGTATCGGGGGAAAAACGCAGAACAAGGCTTTGCCGCAGTGATTGCGTTTGTCCTTCGAGAGCGTTGTCGACTTTGTCGA
>JAQXIB010000046.1 GCA_029007575.1 Clostridiales bacterium
CAAATATTCGTCATACATGGTATGAAGGGTATAAACCAATGGCTTTTTCAAAATTTTAGCAATCATAGCACCCGAAAATCCAACGCCGAATTCATTATGAATATGAATAATATCCGGATCAAATTCTTTCAGATACATTAACCGCCTGGTGCTGACCGGGGAAGCCAATCCATAATCATAAAAACGTTTAAAGCTTTTTGCCGGACAATGCAATACGTTGTCTTTGACATAATAGCGATGCGTATGAGGGTCTGCTGTTACAACAAGCACTTTATGTCCCAGTTTTTCCAGCCCTTCCTTTAATATTTTTACGTGGGTTACCACGCCGTTAATGTAAGGCAAATACGTTTCCGTAAACAAAGCTATTTTCATTTCCATCACCATTCCTTGCAATAAACCGCTTTTTGCTTTTTATTATAGCATTTCGCCCCCTAAAAGTAAACACCCATTACGATTTGTCAGAAAAATATAAGAATTGGCGTATCAAAACACACAGAGAGATTTTGCCGCAACAAAAAAATAAATGGAAACAACACAATTATCTGTTGAATGAAAATGAATAATATTGTATAATAAATATATATGTTACTGTTGCAAGCATATTTGCAATTGGTCAGAAAGGGATGAACCGGTTATGGCAGGACAGTTTACTGTTTCACTTAACAAAATTATCAAGGATTTTAACTTGGAACCGCTTTATTTGCCGGAAGAAGAAATCATGATTTCGGTCAATGAGGTCAATCGTCCCGGATTGCATTTATCCGGCTTTTATGAATATTTTGATCCGAACAGAATCCAGATCACCGGTAAAATGGAATTCGCTTATCTGGAAAGTATCGAACCCGAGGTAAGAAAACAGCGGATCTTCGATTTATTTCGTCAGAAAATTCCGGCTGTGGTTGTGACGCGTGGACAAACCGTTTTTCCGGAGATGATTGATGCCGCAAGAGAAAACAATGTGCCTTTGCTACGAACGGCAGAGAGTACTTCGGCATTTATGTCCGGCGTTATTTCTTTGCTCAGCGTGGAGCTTGCGCCCAGAATCACCCGCCACGGTGTTTTGGTGGAGGTTTATGGCGAAGGTATTCTATTATTAGGGGAAAGCGGCGTCGGTAAATCGGAAACGGCAATTGAATTGGTAAAAAGAGGACATCGTTTGGTGGCTGATGATGCCGTTGAAATACGCCGCGTTTCAAACCGCTCTTTAGTGGGGTCTTCTCCTGAAAATATCCGCCATTTTATGGAACTGCGCGGTATCGGTATCATCAATGCGCGGCGTCTGTTCGGTATGGGCTCCATTAAAATGACCGAAAAAGTTGATATGGTCATTGAAATGGAACCATGGGATCCGAACAAGGTCTATGACCGCATGGGAATGGAAAACGAATATACCAGCATTCTTGGGGTTCAGGTTCCTTCCTTGACCATCCCGGTCAAACCCGGCAGAAATTTAGCGGTTATCTTAGAGGTTGCTGCTATGAATAATCGTCAAAAGAAAATGGGATACAATGCCGCTCAGGAATTGATGCACAATCTCGGAATGTCTTTTGAAGAAAATAATGTTGTGAAAACTTGGGAATAATAAGAAAATATTCGTAGGAGCATTTGATGCTGTTCCGCAAATATTCAAGTATAAGCGCAATTCAGAAAGGCTGGCTCAAAATAAAGATGTTAAAAACAATCGCAGATACTCATTGTCACACGATCGCATCCTCTCATGCATACAGCACGGTACTGGAAAACGTACTATGCGGCAAGGAAAACGGAATGAAATGCATTGCCATCACCGATCACGCGCCCGGCATTACCGACGCGCCGCATTATTGGCACTTTGCCAATCTGAAGGCAATTCCACGCATGGTATATGATGTACTGGTGCTGCGAGGCGCGGAAGTGAACATTTTAGACGACAGCGGCAAGATCGATTTGACGGAAGATGTTTTAAAAGGACTTGATTGGGTGATCGCTTCCTTTCATGTGCCCGCATGTCCTCCGCAAACGATGGAATATCACACCAATGCCTATCTGAATATTGCCCAAAACCCTTATATTGACGTAATCGGACACAGTGGTACCGAGCTGTTTCACTATGATTATGAAAAAGCAATAAAGGCGTTTAAAGAATACGACAAAATCGTTGAAATCAATAACGAATCATTTGTTTTACGCGCCGGCGCCAAAACCAACTGCGTGGAAATTGCCAAGCTCTGCAAGAAATATGAAGTCATGGTTGTAGTGGATTCCGATTCGCATTTTGCTACAAACGTCGGAAAAGTAAATACTGCGCTCTCGATGTTGGAGGAAATCGGTTTTCCTGAAAAGTTGATTCTCAACACCGATGAAGAAAGATTTTTCGGGTATATTAAGGAAAAGAAAAACATAGATTTTTATAAGATGTTACAGGAGAGTAAAAATCAATAATCAAAATACGGAGGCATAGCATGACCGACGCATTATCAGCCTTTAAAAAGCACTTAATATCCCACAATTACGATTTCAGGGAAAACGAGCCGTTAAAAAACCATACTACCTTTAAAATCGGAGGCACCTGTTCTTTCTTAGTTTGCCCTCACAGCAGGGAACAGTTGATCGATATTTTACGCCGTTGTAATGAGCTGCAAATCAAGCGGTACGTTATCGGAAAAGGCTCCAATATTCTGGCGTCTGACGAAGGATTTGACGGAGTGATCATAAAACTGACCGACTCGTTTGCCAAGATCACGGTGGAGAACACCGTCATACATTGTCAGGCAGGCGCGTCACTTGCGAAGGTGTGTCATGAGGCGTATTTGCATGGATTATCGGGACTGGAGTTTGCTTGGGGCATCCCCGGAACCATAGGCGGGGCGTTGTATATGAACGCAGGAGCATACGGCGGCGAAATGAAAGATGTTGTGCTTTCCGCTACCCATATCACAGACCGTTTTCAGCCCGAAACATTCGATGCGGAACAACTGAAATTAAGCTATCGCCGCAGTATTTATACCGATCTGCCGGATTATTGTATCACCGATATCACGTTACAGTTGATTCCCGGCTCCCAGTCGGAAATCAAAGCAAAAATGGATGATTTGATGGAGCGGCGAAAATCCAAACAGCCGCTGGAATATCCCAGTGCCGGCAGTACTTTTAAACGCCCGGAAGGAAATTATGCCTCCGCTTTAATCGATCAGTGCGGTCTAAAAGGACTGACCGTGGGCGGAGCGCAGGTCAGCGAAAAGCACTGCGGCTTTGTCATCAATAAAAATAATGCTACCTGCTGTGATGTTTTGCGTTTGATCAAACAGATACAGGAAAAAGTATTCTCACAAACCGGTTACCATTTGGATTGTGAAATCAAGATGTTATCATAAATATCAAAGAATTTTATGTAGGAGAAAAGTGAGGTCTGACTATGGATTTTGTCATTGTAACGGGAATGTCGGGAGCCGGTAAATCCCGTGCGGTAGATGCTTTGGAGGATATCGGTTTCTACTGTATCGACAATATGCCTCCGAAATTAATATCAAAATTCGCTGAAATATGCCTGCAGTCAGACGGTAAGATTTCACGGGTGGCAATCGTAACCGATGTGCGCGGCGGAGAACTGTTCCAAGGGCTGTTTGACGAACTGGATCATTTAAAAGACCAACAATTCAGCTATAAATTGTTGTTTTTAGACGCTTCTGACGTGGTACTGATGCGGCGTTACAAGGAAACAAGGCGCAGACATCCGCTGTTAGACGTGGTGCACGGATCGATTGAAAACGCATTGAAAAGCGAGCGGCTGCTGTTAAAACCGGCAAGAGAACGAGCAGATTATATTATTGATACCACACATTTATCTGCCGCGCAGTTGAAAGAACGTATTTCAAATATCTTTTTGGACAATGTTATGACCGGGATGCTGATCAACTGCACATCATTTGGCTTTAAATACGGTCCTGCAACCGAAGCAGATTTAGTGTTTGACGTTCGTTGTCTGCCTAATCCATTCTATGTGGATGAACTAAAGAAACAAACCGGGCTGGATCAGCCGGTGCGCGACTATGTCATGAAATGGCCGCAATCGGTTGAGTTGATGAATAAAATCGTGGATTTAATTGATTTTTTGATTCCGTATTATCTGGACGAGGGCAAAAGCCAGTTGGTGATTGCTTTCGGATGCACCGGCGGCAAACACCGCTCCGTCACTTTTGCGGAATATTTATACAAGCATTTGAGCGAGAAAGGACATAAGGTGACGGTAAATCACCGTGATATTCTAAAAGCCTAAGCGGATAAAAGGGGAGCTGTTGATGACATTTTCGGAGAAAGTCAAAAATGAGCTTTGTCGGCTGGAAGATAACAAGCCA
>JAQXIB010000047.1 GCA_029007575.1 Clostridiales bacterium
ATTTCGATTTCAGAATGAAATCGAAATACAAAGTGCAAGGCTTTTTACAAAAGCAATCAAAAAGCCTTGCACTTTGTCAATTCAAAAACAACGGCAAAATACTTTGCTATCGTTGTTTTTGAATTGTTCAGTGAGCATTAAATAATGGCTACTGCGCAAATCAAAAAAATTGATTTGTTTAAACGGCTATCACCAAAACAACGGAGGAAAAACGGATGGAAACGATCAGAAAGGCAAAAGAAACGATGACTGCCAAGGAACGGGTAAAACGAACATTTGCTTTTGAAAAAACGGATCGGGTTACGATCGGGTATGACACCAATCCGGCGATTCATCATAAGCTTTGCATGGCGCTGGGAGTGGCTGATGACGATTTGCTGACCTTGTATCAAAAGCTGGGCGTAGACTATGTGGGCGCCAATACGCCTTATGTCGGAAAGCAGCTCTATCCTGAAATCCCAAACCGGATTCGAAACGCGGAAAACGGAGCGGTGATGCGGTATGTTGAGAATGAGTACGGCGCTTATTATGACTATTGCGATTTTCCGTTGAAGGACGTAGACAGCGAAATCATCGCGAGTTATCCCTTCCCCGATCCGGACGATTATGATTATGACGAGGAGGATCGCCGCATCGATCAGTTGATCGAGATGGGATTCGCGATTCATTTGGGACATCCCGGTTTAGGTGACATATTAAATACAACCGGAACCTTGATGGGCGTGGAGGACGCACTGATCAATTTGGGGATCGGGGATGAGGCAACCTTGGAAATGACCGACCGCCGATTGGCAGTACAGCTTGAAGTGATCGAACGGCAGCTCATCAAATCGAAAGGCAAGATTGACTTTATTTGGATGGGCGAAGACCTTGGTACGCAACACACGCCGATTATCAGCATGGAGATGTATCAACGGGTATTGCAACCGCGGCATCAGAAATTTATTGATCTGGCAAAAGCGTATGATCTGCCCATTATGATACATACCTGCGGTTCTTCAAGCTGGGTATATGAAACCTTGCTTCAAATGGGAATGACCGGTGTGGATACGCTTCAGCCCGAAGCGACAAACATGTCTCCCGCCTATCTGGCGGAGCATTTCGGCGGCAGACTGACTTTTCGCGGATGTATCTCAACCGCCGGACCGCTGGCCTACGGCACGGCTGCCGAAACGGAACAGATTTGCCGTGAGACACTGGAGACGTTAATGCCGTATCGGGGATATCATTTTGCGCCGACGCATCAGATTCAGGACAACACACCGGTTGAAAACGTGATCGCCATGTATCAGGCCGCGCATCAATATGGCTGTTATTAAATCGGTATGTGGGGTGATGGATGCTGAAAGCTTAGATTTTGATTTTATTGTTTCGCGGTATTGAAATTACCAGCCGGCTCTGCTATAATGAATTGATAACAGTAAAATCTCAGTGGAGATAACATCAGACAGCATTTCGGGGTATCATCCGGTGCTGTTTGTTTCGGAAGGGAAGTAATGATTTGCAAACCGGCGAAAAAAAGAAAAAAGGATTCTTCAGCAATCCGACCAGAGTGATTGTCAGCAGCTTTGCTTTGTTGATTCTGGCGGGAACGATTTTGCTGATGCTTCCGTTTTCGTCAAAAACAGGGCATTTTACCGGACTGCTCGAGGCGCTGTTTACTGCCACATCTGCGACCTGTGTCACAGGTTTAGTGGTTTTTGATACCTACACCTATTGGAGTTTTTTCGGACAGATCGTGATATTGACCTTGATTCAACTGGGCGGACTGGGCTTAGTGACGTTGACTACCTTTTTTAACATCGCGATTCGAAAGAAGATGGGCTATAAGCGGTTGCAGTTGGCGCAGGAATCGGTTAACTCGCCGGATGCAGTGGATGCAAAGCATCTGGTTAAAATGATCATGATACTCACTTTTTCTTTTGAACTGTTAGGCGCGCTGTTGCTGAGCGTGACGTTTGTGCCCGCGTTTGGCCCGGAAGGCGTTTACATTTCGATTTTTCTGGCGATTTCTTCCTATTGCAATGCCGGGTTTGACGTTTTGGGGCGAAGCGCGGCGTTTGCCAGCCTGACTGAATATGCTTCCGACCCGATGGTGCTGATACCGATCTGTATGCTGATCATCTGCGGCGGGCTGGGATTTTTAGTATGGCAAAATTTATTTTCATATCGAAAAACGAAACGGTTGCTGCTGCATACCAAAATCGTTTTATCCATCAGCGCGGTGCTGATTGTATTTGGCACACTGGCATTTTTGATTTGTGAGTGGGATAATCAGCAAACTATTGGCGGCATGGGATTTGGCGATAAGCTGTTAAATTCCTTTTTCCAATCGGTCACGACCAGAACCGCGGGGTTTAATACCATTGATTTGGAAAGCATGCACGGTATCACCAAAGGATTGATGATGTTTTTAATGTTTATCGGTGCGGCGCCCGGCTCCACCGGAGGCGGTATTAAGGTAACCACCTTTGTGGTACTGGTGATGACTATTATTTGTGTGACGCGCGGAAGCGATGAGACCACCATCCGGGGAAGAAAGGTTGACAAGGCGGTTGTGTACAAAGCGCTTGCAGTCACCGGATTGGCAGGATGTGCCGTTATTTTGGCGGCCGGCATTATTTACTTTTCCACCGGACACGCGAAATCCATTTCAACGGTAGATGCCATGTTTGAATCGGTATCCGCTTTTGCGACAGTCGGCCTGTCGGTCGGTGTTTCGGGAGCGGCAAACCATATTTCCCGGCTTGCTTTGATTCTCACGATGTTTCTCGGCAGAGTCGGGCCGGTATCGTTTGCGCTGTCGTTGGCAATGCGTCCCGGCAAGAAAAAGAATCAGGTTATGCCGGAAGCAAAAATATTGGTTGGATAAAAAACGAGGCTGTTCTTTGCAGAACAGCCTCGTTTTTCATGTTTCGGCGGGATAGACGCCGATGATGAAATGACACCGTATTCGTTATTACAGCATTGCAAGAATTTCCTCTTTGCTTTTTACGCCGACCGAAACATTAGTTACTTTTCCGTCTTTGATCACAACCAAGGTCGGAATACTTCTGACTTGGAATTGCGAAGCAAGCTCGCTTTGCTCATCGACATTCACTTTGCAGACCTTTACCGAGTCATCCACCTCGTCGGCAAGTTGGTCAATGACCGGAGAAAGCATTTTGCAGGGACCGCACCAAGCCGCCCAGAAGTCAATCAATATTGTTTTATCGCTTGCCAGAACCTCTTGATCGAAATTATCATTTGTTAATGCAGTAACAGACATTGTAACGTCCTCCTTTATAATTTTGATGAAAGCTATCGGTACAAACGTGTTGCCCGGAATCAGTAGAATATCCACAAGTTTAGTATACACTATTCTTACGCAATCATCAAGGGGATAGAAAAAATAATCGGTTTTTTTCAAAAAAGGGCTTGCTATTTTTTATTTTTATGGTATAATATTTCAAGTAACAAATGGTATATGAATACCTATTATATTTGAAGGTGTAGCTCAGCTGGTTAGAGTACCTGCTTGACATGCAGGGGGTCGATGGTTCAAGTCCATTCATCTTCACCAAAAAAAGACAGGCTTCGACAGAAGCCTGTCTTTTTTTGGTGATATTCGTTCCTTATGGAACGAGTGAAATATTACTTCGTAATGTGAAATAAACTTCTCGTGCAATGAAGCGAATTTTATTTCACATTTGGCGTCGGCAATATTTCATTGGTTATACTAAAATCTGATTGAAAGCTTTAATATATTTTCGAGGATGAATTGCACCAGAATGCGTTTCATTAGATTTTAGTATTATATGGTCTTGTTGGTTCAAGCCCATATCAAAATTTGATGCCGGCAACTTTTTTACTGCCTCTTGACAAAAACGACGGCAATTTCCGCAAGGAGGTTGCCGTTCGTTTTTTCGACACATTGATGATTAGGAAAATTGAGGGACAGATAAAAAATTGATTGTGGGATAAAAAACGGCAGTTGCCTTTTCGGAGCGGTTTATGATACAATGAAAACAGAAAAATATACAATCAAACCGGTACCGATCTTCTTCGGAAAAGAGAAAGGAATGGATGATGATGACATCGAAGCAACGACCGATCGCCAGCCCGTGGGGATGGCTGTTTTGGATTCCTGTTTGGCTGACGTTGGGATATGCCGTGTGGCAGTTAGTAAAGACCTTCTTGCTGGGATTCTGTGCTTATAATGTTCTGGAACCGCCGCGATTCATCGGACTGCGTAATTATGTCACGCTGTTTCAGGACGAGGTGATCGGCATCTGCTTGAGCAATACGGTGCGGGTCATGCTCACTGCCGGTTTGGCTGTTTTGTTGGTCGGTGTCATTTTAGGGTTGTTTGCTGCCCGGTTACCGCTGCCTTGCGGATTGGGGTTGGGCTACGGTCTGGGATTAGCGAGTCTTTCCGTGATGCTTCCCGGCGGTTGGGAACGTCTCTTGTCCGGTGACGTTTACGGTCTGCTCAACGCTTGGCTCGGCTTTGCGGAAAATCCGGTGCAATGGGTGTCCGTGCATGGCTTCGCGGTACAGAATGTGTTGCTGTTCTTCCTTTGCCTTGCTCCTGTTTACGGTATTGTCTACTTTTGCGCGCGGCGAGGCTATCGTCGGGCGGGAATCATGATATCGGTTTGCGCCGTGCCGATACTGATGGCGGGCGGCTGGCCATACATTATGCGGTTGGTCGGCTATCCTTCGACAAATTACAGCGCCGACTGGCTCCCGAGTATCATCTATGACTACGGCAATATCCGTTTTGAGTTGGGGATGAGCGCGGCGCTTCAAACGGTTGGATTGGCTTTGGTGCTGCTTTGGTGCGTAATCGGCTGCTTGGCTGTTTGGGGCATCGCGGGATTGCGGCGGCAGATCTGCCGAAACGCCTGCGAAAAGCGGAGACCGACAGCGGCTTGGATAATTTGGGGAATCGGATTGCTCGCTTTGCTGGTGATGCTATTGCCGCTGTTGATTATCCTGTGTACTTCGCTGACTCCGATGGAGGAGCTGTTTCTCTATCCGCCGAGATTGCTGCCGATCGCTCCTACCTTGCAGGGATATCATGATTTTTTCACCGTGATGGATTCGGTATGGGCGCCGTTTTTTACGGTTTCTTTATTATGGCAGGATACGTGGTATCTCCTTTTGGCTTATGCAACGGTCGTCCTGCCGGCAGGGATCGGATTGGCATGGTTTCATTACCGCGGAAAAAAGATCGGGGCGCTTTTGTGCTTAGGCGTTTGGGGTGTATTTTCCTTGTCCATTACAACAGCCGGCAACGTTTTTATGGCTCATGTCGGTGATTCACTGCCTTTGATCGTTGCTTTTTTCACCGGCCCGATTTTTCCCTTGTCCCTGTTGTTGACCGCATGGATTCTGGATACTGGTTTTAGCAAGGTGATCGCCGGGACAGCCGCGCTTCAATGGAAGCGTGTATGGCTGACGATTGCCGGAATCGCGACGACTGCCTGCATGGTCGGCTTGAGTCACATGTATTTTGTTTGCCCGTTCATATACCGGGAAGAGAGCAAACCCTTCCTGCAACGTTTGCAGGCATTGGTATCCGGCGGGATCGCGCGATGCGGCAGTGTTTGCGCCGGCTCAGTATTGCTGCTTATCCCGATTGCGATATGCGGTCTTTTGCTGCTTGTAATACTGTTGCTGCTGCGACAAACCGACCGGAAAGACGAATGCCGATCCATGCCGTCTGTTTCCTCATATCAATATTTTTGAAGCAGCTTTTCTACCTCCGCTGTTTTTAACACCCTGCCCATCGACGCGATCTCATTGTTGATTATGATGGCAGGCATACTCATAACACCGTATTCCATGATCTTTTGCATGTCGGTAACATACTCGACCTCAATAGGCAGGTTACTGTTTTTCACCGCTTCTTTTGCGTATTCATACTGCTGATGGCAGGATTTACAACCGGCACCAAGCACTTTGATACAACAGATATCGCCTGTGGCAGTTTCACGGTATTCCTTCTTTTCGTTCACCTTTCCCGTTTTGCCGGAACAGCAGCAGGCGTTTTTCTTACTGAAATGAAACATATGAATGACCTCCAATCAAATAATAAAACCGCTGACCGCGTTGAAAAAATATCCCACGATCACGATTCCGGCGGTGCAGATCCCGACAAATATGGCGAGCAATTTCGGCTTAACCGCCTTGCGCAGCATAATGATGGACGGTAAGGAAAGGGTCGTCACCCCCATCATAAAGGCGAGCACTACGCCGAGCAAGGCTCCTTTTCCTAACAAAGCTTCCGCAATCGGGATCGTGCCGAAAATGTCCGCATACATTGGTATCCCTGCGATCACCGCGAGGATCACACCGAAAGGATTGTCGTTCCCCAAAATTTTGACGATAAAATCTGCGGGGATCCAGTTGTGAATCACGGCGCCGACGCCTACCCCGACCAGCACATAAGGAAATACCTTTTTGGCGGTGGAAACTACCTGCTCCCAGGCATATTTTACTCGGTCCTTATAATGCAATTTTTCCTGCGGAGCATCCATTGATTTCCCGTTTTTGATAAATTCCGCCACTTGATTTTCGAGATGTAACTTTTCAATCAGCATACCGCCTGCAACGGCAATCACAAGGCCGAGGAGAACATATACAACGGCAACTTTCCATCCGAAAATGCTCATCAGCAAAACCAGTGAACCTAAATCCACCATCGGTGAAGAAATCAGAAAGGAAAAGGTCACACCAAGCGGCAAGCCCGCACCGGTAAAACCGATAAATAACGGAATGGACGAGCAGGAGCAAAACGGCGTTACCGTTCCGAGCAGGGCGGCGACAATATTGGCGCCGATTCCGTGGAATCCGCCGAGTATTTTTTTGGTTCGCTCCGGCGGAAAAAACGACTGGATATACGAGATGACCAGGATCAATACGCCAAGCAAAACCATAATTTTAACGGTATCGTAAAGAAAGAACTGCATGCTGCCGCCGATACGGCTTTTTGTATCCAGTCCGCAGGCATTCAAAACGATCGCTATCAGTCGGTTGAGCCAACTCATACCGAGGATTTCGTTTTGGAAGAAATCCCAAACAGTGCTCATACGCATCCACCGCCTTTACAGCATTGCAGAGCGGCGATAAACTTCTGAAAGCTTTTTAAGGTTTCACAGCAAAGGGAGTAGTGCGTCCATTTGCCTTCTTTTCTTGCTTTCACCAATCCGCAGTCACAAAGGATTTTCATATGATGGGAAAGCGTCGGCTGGGTGATATGAAACGCTTCTAATAATTTACAACCGCATTTTTCGCCGTCTGCCAGCATTTTGACGATCTGCAGCCGATTGGAATCGCTGAGCGCCTTGCAGATCAAAGCAACATCCGTTTCTTGCATCATTAACACCTCACATAGATCATTATCTATGTTTACATTATACACAACACATAGATGCTTGTCAATGTGTTCGTGAGTAATTATTTGTTCCGCAAATCAAAAATTAGCGCAAAAGCGGCAGGGAATACTCCCTGCCGCTTTCAGTCTGTCGAAAAACTAAAAATTTTAAAATTTGTCACGTAGGCGGACATGTGCCGCCGCAGTGACACATTGAAAAGAAAAACAGC
>JAQXIB010000048.1 GCA_029007575.1 Clostridiales bacterium
AAAGCTTTCATCGATTTCCGAGGATGAATTGTGTCAGAAAAGGCAGACGACGCCGCTGGGCTGACGCCCAGCAAGGAGGATAACGCTTTCTGGCGCAATTCAGACCGGAAAGAATGAAAGTATTTCATTAGATTTTAGTATTATGTCGCAAATCCCGGGAGGAGGCGTTTATGAACCCTCGAATTGATTATTTAAAAGACAAGGTCAGTACTTTGACGATGATGCCAGGTGTATATCTGATGAAGGACAGCACCGGCAAGATCATCTATGTGGGAAAGGCGAAAGCACTGAAAAACCGCGTATCCAGTTATTTCCGGGAAAATGCGGGACATAACGAAAAGGTGCGCCAGATGGTGCTGCATGTGTATGATTTTGATTATATCGTGACCGACAGCGAGTTTGAGGCGTTAGTGCTGGAATGTAGCTTGATCAAGCAATATAATCCGAAGTATAATATCTTGCTAAAGGATGGCAAGGGCTATCATTATATCAAAGTGTCGGAGGAGCCGTTTCCCCGTATTACTGCCGAAAAGATGAAGTCGGAGGACGGGCAGTTGCTCGGCCCTTATACCAGCTCGTTTGTGGTACGTCAGGCGGTAGACGAAGCCAATAAGATTTTTCAACTGCCGACCTGTCATCGAAAATTTCCGCAGGAATTTAAAAAAGCACGTCCTTGTTTAAATTACCATATCAAGCAATGCATGGGCGTTTGCCGGGGCAAAGTTTCAAAGGGGGAATATCGTCAGATCATCGAACAGGCGGTAGATTTCATTAAAAAAGGAAATCAGGATACCGTAGCTGCTTTGAAACAGCAGATGGAAACAGCGGCAGAAGAATTGAATTTTGAATTGGCAGCACAATTGCGTGACCGGATCACAGCGATCGAGCGGGTATCTGCGAGTCAAAAGGTGATTTTGTCGGAGGAAAAGGAACAGGATGTCATTGCTTTTGCCCAGAATTATCATGTGGGATGTGCGTCTGTGTTGAAGTTTCGGGGCGGCAGATTGGTGGACAAAGATGACATCATGCTGGGCGATATTTTACAGCTCGATGAAACGAAGCGGGAGTTTTTGACGCAGTATTATTCCGCCGGCGATCCTCCGCCGAAGCTGGTTGTCATAGATGACGCTTTTGAGGACATGGAACTGGTGGAACAGTATTTCACCGGGCTTGCCGGCAAAAAAGTGCGTATTTTCGTTCCGCAGAAAGGCGAGCAGCGAAAGCTTGTGCTGATGGCACTTTCGAATGCGAATGAAAAATTGCTGCAGCGGACTTCCCGTACCGGAAAAGAGGTCGTTGCCTTGGATGAGCTGGGGAAAATGTTGGGATTGGTTTCTCCGCCTGACTATATTGAGGCATACGATATCTCGAATATGGGAGAATCTGCCAGAGTGGCAGGCATGGTTACTTTTGTGAAAGGAAAGCCTTACCGAGCGGGATACAAGCGTTTCGCCATCAAAGGCTTTGAGGGGCAGGACGATTATGCTTCGATGCAGGAGGTCATCCGACGCCGTTTCAACCGCTATTTTGAGGAGAAGGACCGCACCGGAGAAGGATTCGGAAGACTGCCGGATTTGATTTTGCTGGACGGCGGAAAGGGACATGTTGCCGCTGTTTTGCCGGTCATTGCGGAATTTGGACTGTCCGTTCCGGTGTTCGGCATGGTCAAGGATTCCCGGCATCGTACCCGCGCGATTGCCAAGGACGGCGGGGAAATCTCTTTCTCCTCCAAGCAGGCGGCATTTCACTTTGTGACCAACGTGCAAGACGAAGTGCATCGCTTTGCGATCAGCTATCAGCAGAAGGTACACAGCAGGGAAAGCTTTGCATTGAAGCTGCGGGAATGCGAAGGGATCGGAGAGAAAAAAGCAGCGGCTTTGCTGAAGGTCTTTCGCTCTAAATCAGAATTAAAAGCGGCTTCATTGGAGCAATTGGCGGAAACGGCAAAATTATCGCCGGAAAAGGCGGCTGTGTTAAAAAAATTTATTGAAGAAAAAATATAGAAAAGGGACTGATCTTTCGTTTCGGATATCCGAGCGGAAGAACAGTCCCTTTGGACGTAGCAATAAAATAGATTTTATCTGCCGAGCTGAAAAAGAAATACGATCAGCGGAATCGTAATAATGGATAAAACCGTCGTCATTGCCATAATTTTGGAAGCGTGCGCGGTGTCTAAATCGTATTTTGTCGCAAACATCACGCAGATTGCGGCGGTAGGACAGGCGGTTTCAATGAGGTTGCAGAGAAGTACGGTATTGTCCAGCGGCAGAAATCTGAGAATCACTAACATCAGCAGCGGTATCAGCAAATTGCGCACCGCCGTGACCGCATATATTTTTAGGTCGGCAAAAGCAGATAGAATGTTGGTTTGGGCAATGGCAAGACCGGCTACGATCATGGCAAGCGGTGTGTTCAGAGCCGCCAGATATTCGATCGGAGTCGCGATCAACTGCGGAAGCGGGATCTTACCGAAGAAAAGGATCAGCCCGATGACTACGCTGACAATGACCGGGGAGAGCATTGCTTTTTTGACATCCTTGCGGGTGGCGGAGCCGGACATCAAAAAGACGCCATGTGTCCATGTAAACAGGTTAAATACCGTGATATAAGCGCTTGCATAAAAAACGCCGGTGTCACCCAATAAGGATTGGATCAGCGGAATTGCCATAAAAGCACAATTGGAATAGATGCCTGCAAATCGGTTGATCGCGTTTTGACGGTCGCCTTCTTTCTTGCGGAAGATTAGCTGCGCAGCCGCTATGGAAACGATGTGACTGATGAAGGCAAGAAGAAACGACCATAATAACCCGCTCAGCAAATCCGCTTGAAATTCTTTGCGATAAGCGTTGATAATGACTGTTGGCATTACGATATACAGCAAAAAATTGGAAAGCTGTTTTTGACCGGTTTCATTCATCAGCTTTGCCTTGTAGGTTAAAAATCCGATCGCAATCAAAATCAGCATGATACATACTTGCAGAAATACCGTCAGGGTTAATTCCATTATATCAAACGTCCTTTATTTTATCACAATATTATTAGTATAACATAGATTACATCAAAACAAGGTTTTGATGTCTGCCGGAGGCAGAAGCGCTGTTTTACAGCGCAATTTACTGTTGCAATATAAAAGCACCGGCGCTTTGCGCCGGTTCAGCCGCATGTTTTGCGGCAAGCAGAGGCTATTACCTCTGCTTTTGCTTTTTATTATAATCTTCTTTGGCGGCTCGGTCAAGATGGATTATTCACATATTATGGTTGACTATATTTAAAAAATAGGTTAAAATATTATCGAGTATATTGGTTGCTGCCTGGGCTTGGCAACAATAAATTGCTTGATTCAAATTCCGCCGAAGATCAGCGGAATGATTGGAAATAGGAAAAGAAAGGCAGGGCATGGCGTGAATGATTACGTTGCGGTAATCGAAGGACGCTGTTTTTATGATAAAGATTTCCCCCTCTGTTTTGGCGGCTGATTTTGCCGATTTGGGTAATGAGGCGCTTAAAATGGAACAAGCCGGCGCAGATATGCTGCATATTGATGTGATGGACGGTCATTTTGTACCGAATATTTCTTTGGGTGTTCCGGTTCTCACCAGTTTAAATAAAAGAACAGATCTTTTTATGGATGTTCATTTGATGATCAGTGATCCGTTTACTTATGCAGAGCCTTTTGTGAAAGCAGGGGCGGATATGCTGACATTCCATCTTGAAACTACCGATCATCCGGAGACGGTGATTCAGAAAATACGCAGTTTGGGTGTAAAAGTCGGGATTGCCGTAAAGCCTGCTACGGCGGCGGATGCTTTGTTTCCGTATCTGCATTTGATCGATATGGCGTTGGTGATGACGGTGGAGCCGGGATTCGGCGGACAGAGCTTTATGCCGGATATGCTGCCGAAAATTGCGGCTTTGCGTCAAGAGGCGATCCGGCAGAATCAGGAATTGGATATCCAAGTGGATGGCGGCATCACCGATGTGACCGCTCTGCTTTGCCTGAATGCCGGCGCGAATGTTTTGGTTGCGGGTTCCTATTTGTTTGGTGCGCAGGATGCACGGGCGGCGGTTAACAGCCTGCGGTCAGTCTAAATATTGTGACACGATTTCGATCGCGTTGTTTTCAATCAGTAATTTGGCATGCTCTCTGACGATGGAGGATTGGATCGTTCCTTTTCCGATGTAAGTGCCATACTCTTTTACCAGGCTGATGATTTTATTATCCAGCTTGAAGTAGGAATAAATTAAAAGCCGATATTTTTTTTCATATAGATAGAGAGCGCTTCTTAAGATAATGTGATTGTATTGCTGAAGAAGTCTGGTGCAGGTGTCGGTCAGCAGGTTGATATCGTCAAATTCGAAGACCAAGGGTGTGTTGAAGCCGGTGCGTCGTGCAGCCGAAGCAGAGGATTCTGTTTTTTCGTTGTCCAAGGCGATGGTGCAGATATATAACACACATCCGCCGTTCAGATACGGAAAGGCTTCAATAAACAGCTTTCCGCTGTTGAAATCAATGGTAATTTCCTGCTTGATTTGGCGAAGCAGTTCCAGGATCACCTGTTTAGTATGCGGATCTTTGTAATCCATATCATCGTAAGTGATATCGAAACTGTCCATATCGGTTTGTGTTAAAATGACCTTGATCGTTTGCGGGTCGATTTGTTCGATTTTCATGATGACCTCCGGTAAATCGTTATTGTATCGTAGCCGCCGGATTCAATTTGACGGAACAAAGACGGTTTAGATATCCGGAAACAACCGGATGCTTTGATGGTAAGCAGATTGCTTTGAAAAAGTTTGGATTCTCTTTTCAGAAAAAAGGGTTATTATATTATATTGAGAAAATTTGAAATTTGTACCAATATACCGATTTTTCTGAAAAATATTTATAACGTAGGAATAAATACAAAAGAAAGGCGGTGGATCGGCATTCTCTTGTTCATTTCAAAATACTTGCTATAACAGAGAGAAACCGGTATTGGCTTTACTATGGATGTTAAATTAAGTACAAGACGAAAAAATATGATAGATATTATCATCACCTTGATTCCGCTTGTTTGTATGTCGGTTTATTTTTACCGTATGCGTGTTCTGGTCATGCTGGCGTTTGCAATATTACTCAGTGTCTGTTTGGATCTGATCGGAAATTGGTTGCTGGGACGGAAAAAACCGGAACAGTATGATTTTTCGGCGATCGTTACCGCTGTAATCTTTACATTAATGCTGCCTGCGTCTGCTCCGTATTGGATGATCGGTGTTGGAATTTCGCTTGCAATTTTTATTGCGAAGATGCCATTTGGCGGCTTTGAAAAAAATATTTTTAATCCCGCAGCCTTTGCGGCGGCTTTTATGGTGATCTGCTGGCCGAAATTTATGGTACAGTATCCCGCGGTTTTTGCCGATATCGGCTTGGAGTCCACAACCGATGTGCTGACGACTACTTCGGCGGACTATATTTTACAGATGGGCGGCGCTCCGAAAATAACTTTCACCGACGCGTTGTTGGGAAATTTTCCGGGCCCGATGGGTACGACCTGCATTATGGTTATGAGCGCGTGTGCCCTGTATTTGCTGGTGCGGAGAACGATGTCATGGCAGTTGCCTCTGGGCGCTTTTTCGGTGGTTTTGCTTTTTGCGCTTGTTTTTCCGCGAGTTACAACCGGATGGTTGGCTTCGATCGTGTATGAATTGGTTTCGGGCGTTTTGTTTTTCGGCATTATTTTTATGGCATCGGATCCGACTACTACGCCGAAAACAGGTGCCGGAAAATTGCTGTTTGGTATTTTGCTCGGACTGATCACCATGTTGTTCCGTCATTTCGGAAAAGCGGAATGCAGTTTTGTGTTTGCGCTTTTACTGATGAATGCTCTTAGTGAATTTTGCGATATCGTGGGTAATAACATTTTGCACAAGATAAGACCGGGCAAAAAATCGGCAGCTCAATCCGGAGGTGAAACGGTATGAGTCGTTTTTATACCAGACATAAATCATTTTTTGATAAAATAGACGGTTTGTTTTTGGGTAATACTGTATTGGAAAGAGGCTTGGTGGTTGCCCCGGTCATTGTCGCCGCCACCAGCTTAAAAAACAGCGTGGTGCTTGCAATCGCTTACGGTATGATCACTTTCCTTACCGTATTTTTCACTTCTTTTATTCCGAAGAAGCTGCCCTATACGATTCGTGTTATTATTTACGTTTTGTTTGCTTCGCTGGTGTATATTCCGACCGCATTCCTTTTGGAACATCTTTTTGAACCGCTTGCCATTTATAATGTCGGGATCTTTTTGCCTTTGATGGTGGCAAACTCCTTAATTGTGCGGAAAAGTGAAACCCGTTTTTTTGTTCAGAAAAAAGGGCCGATGACTCTTGATTTGCTTTGCAGCGTCATAGGATTTATGTGGGTCATTTGTTTGGTGGGCGCTATTCGGGAGTTGTTCGGCAACGGCACCATATGGAATATACCGGTGTTGGAAGATCCCACCATTCCCGGTTTGTTGCTGCCATTTTCGGGTTTTATCGTTATTGGATTTATGGCTGCCGGCTTTCAAAAATTCCGCAATTTTTTTATGGAGAAAAAGGAAAACTGATTTTAACAGGGGGTGCAGAATATCGTGCAAGGCTTATGGAATACCGTTCTTTCGTTTTTGTCAGAGATGGCAATTTGCACGCTGATTGCCATCTTTGTGGAAAATACCATCTTTGCCAGAGCATTGGGAACCAGCTCGGTTTTGCTAATGCTTCGCAAAAGATTTAATTTGTTTTTGTTCGGATTGATTTTGACGATCATTACGTTGCTTTCGTCGATTGTGGCGGCATTATTTATGCCTGTGATCAACGATTTAAAGTATAAGACTTATCTGTTGCCGCTGATTTATGTTTTGACTATCGGCGCTATTTATATTTTGACTTTGATATTCTGCGCCAAATTTTTAAAAAAACAGATGCCGAAAATCAGACCGATGATCCATATGTCGGCATTTAACTGTGCGGTGCTTGGCGCGTTACTGCTCAGTACCAATGAGATGCGCAGTGCTGCCGGGATGATCGGCTTCGGTCTCGGCTCGGGCATCGGTTTTACGATGGCGGCATATTTGATATCGATTGCTTTTGATAAACTGAATAGCGAAAAAATTCCCAAAGCATTTCGCGGATTTCCGATTGCTATGATTTATATCGGTATTCTATCGCTTGCTTTTTATGGCTTAGTGGGGCATGAATTACCGTTTTAGCGCTTTGTCATTTTGCAAATATCAGAAGAAAGGGGATTTATTTATTCGTTTATACGATGAATAAAGAGTTGGAGCTATGGCAAAATACAGGAAGATCAAGAGGCATAAAATAAAATATACACGCCGCCGAAAAAAGAACAGCGTGTTAAAAACTGTTTTGTTTATTCTTTTGCTTGGTGTTTTGGTGTTTTTAGCTTACAGCGTTGCGGGGCCGATCAAGAAATTACTTACCGGTGAACTGACTCCCTCGGATACATCGTCTGTTTCTTCTGTTACTTCCGATTCGCCTTCTTCTAATGTTACTTCCGATATTTCTTCGGATACCACGCCTTCCGGAATGGAAAATTTAAAAGTGATTACCATGCCGATTGGCACGGTGCTGGATGCCGCGAAACAGGATGCGTTCTTGACCGACGCAAAAGCCAAAGGATATCAGGCTGTTGTAGCTGAGTTAAAGGATGATACCGGCGTTATTTATTTCCAATCTTCGGTGTCCGCCATCAACGGAAATAAGGCGATTGCCGAGAATGCCATATCGGCAGATGCACTTGCGAAAAAGATTCAGGATGCGGGAATGGTTCCGGTGGCAGCAGTGCATACTTTTAAAGATAAGACGGCGCCGGATAAAACCAAAGACAATACGTTTATGGTGAAAAACAGCACCTATACCTGGTTTGACCGTGCGGCAAGTGATGGCGGCAAGCCATGGCTGAATCCTTACAAAGAGTCGGCAAGGAATTATAATTTAACCATCGTTGAGGATTTGGCAAAAGCCGGTTTTAAAGAGATTATCTTAAAATCCGTTCATTTTCCAGAGGTCAACAGTATGAACAAGGCACAGCTTGACACCTCTGTTTCGATCAGTGAGATTCTAAGCCAATATGTAGCCTCAGCAAAGGAGATCGCTGCGAAATACGATGCCAAGACAGTGGTTTCCTATCCTTCTGCCGGTTATTGGACCGAGAAACAAATCACTTACGGCGGAGAAACAGGTGGTGTGAAAGCCGATGCGATCGCTCCTGTGATTCGGCTGTCGGATTATGGCAACAAGCTGACCTTCGGCGATACGGTCATTGACAATCCGGGTGAAAATATCAATGCCGCCGTCAAAGCGGTGGTTGCACAAATACAGGCGAAAACGGCGGAACAAAAGCCGGATATCCTCCCGATCATTGCTTCCGGACAAAATACGGACGAAATCGTAAAGGCTTTGGCGGAAGCGGATATCAATAGCTATATCGTGGAATAAACGATGCTATTTTCAATTTTACTGTGACTTGTTTCGGCAAGCTGCATATAGAGATCAGCACATTTCAGAAAGGGTTTTCACAATGAAGGAAATGGAACTTTACAAGATTTGGTCAGAGCAAACCTTGGAGGACAGAGATTTAAACGAGGAATTGGCTGCCATTGCCGGAGATGTCGATGCCATCAGCGACCGGTTTTATCAGACGCTTGAATTTGGCACCGGCGGACTACGCGGCGTGATCGGCGCAGGCACAAACCGAATGAATATTTATACGGTTCGGCAAGCCACTCAGGGGATCGCCAATTATTTGAATGCCGATTATCAGAATCCGAGCGTTGCGATCAGTTATGACAGCCGGATCAAATCCGATGTTTTTGCGCGTGAAACTGCGCGGGTTTTTGCGGCAAATGGGATCAAAGTGCATCTTTATGACCGTTTGATGCCGACGCCCTGCCTGTCTTTTGCGGTGCGGGAACTGAAATGTCAGGGTGGCGTTATGATCACCGCCAGCCACAATCCGGCAAAATATAACGGCTATAAGGCATATGGAGAAGACGGCTGCCAGATCACCTTGGAGGTTGCTGAAAAGGTATTGGCTCAAATCGGAAAAGTAGATATTTTTCACGGTGTGAAGCTGGTTGATTTTGATCAGGCAATCGCTGACGGCAGTATTTCCTATATTCCGGAGAAAGTGACCGAAAAGTTTATGCAGCAGGTGCTGAGCCAGCAAATCAACCCCGGCATTTGCCAAGACTCCGGTTTAAAAGTGGTGTATACGCCGCTCAACGGAACCGGAAACAAACCGGTTCGGGAAATTCTCAAACGAATCGGCATACAAAATGTTTCGATCGTCAAGGAGCAGGAGATGCCGGATGGGCATTTTACCACCTGTCCTTTTCCTAATCCGGAGATAGCGGAAGCGTTGGATTTGGGACTTAAGCAGGCAAAGGCAGAAAAAGCAGATCTGCTGTTGGCAACCGATCCCGACTGTGACCGTGTCGGCATTGCGGTGGCTGACGGCGAAGGCTTCCGGTTAGTGACCGGCAATGAGGTCGGCGCATTGTTGCTGGAATATATTTGCTCTCAGAGAACCGAAAAAGGCACAATGCCGGCGCGCCCGCTGACTGTCAAAACGATTGTTACGACCGAGCTGGTAGATAAAATTGCTGCGAAATACGGCGTTGAAGTCCGAAATGTTTTAACAGGCTTTAAATTTATCGGAGAACAAATCGGCCTTTTGGAAGCAAAAGGAGAAGAAAACCGTTATATTTTCGGCTTTGAGGAAAGCTATGGTTACCTTTCGGGTTCCTATGTGCGGGACAAGGATGCGGTGGATGCCTCGATGTTGATTTGTGAGATGGCGGCTTTTTACAGAAAACAAGGAAAGAGCATTTTGCAGCAGCTTAATGCACTTTATGCGGAATATGGAGTTTTCTGTCATACACAGCAAAGCTTTGTCTGCGAGGGCGAGTCCGGCATGGAAAAGATGTCGCATATTATGGAGCAATTGCGTCTTGCTCCCCCGCAAGAAATAGCACAGTCCGCGGTAGTGGGAACAGAGGATTACGAGAAATCCGAGATCGTTGATAAAAACAGCGGAGCGGTCACTCCGATCACTTTACCGAAATCCAATGTGATTGCATTCCGGCTGCAAAATGAAGCCAGAGTGGTCGTTCGTCCGTCCGGCACCGAGCCGAAAATCAAGGTGTATTATACTACCACTGGAAAAACCGCAGAGGATGCAAAAAAATTAACAAAGATCATTCAGGATGATTTTACGAAAATATTGGGATTTTAATGATTTTTAAAAATAAATTCAAATAAATCTGTAAAAGCACTTGCTTTTTCGACAGAAATATGGTATCATTAAAAACCGATAGATTTACTTTGAAAGAGGTGATTTTTAATGAAACAGGGAATCCATCCGAATTATGAGGAAACAACAATCACCTGCGCTTGTGGTGAAGTGAT
>JAQXIB010000049.1 GCA_029007575.1 Clostridiales bacterium
AATATTTACTAATTAAAATTATATACTAATAAATTTCATTTGTCAACCCTGATTTAAAAAATATGCTTTTATAAAGGAAATTATCTCTATGATTGATCAAGAAAGATTTAAAGAAGCGTGTAAAGCGACATTGGACGTGGAACGTGTTTCCAACGGCATCGGCACTTTAAGTGAAAAAACGCTTCACGCCGTTTTAAAGCACTATTACGAGCCGCACCGAGAAAACCACGAGATCAAAATCGGAAAGTATGTTGCGGATATTGTGGGCGAAAACGGCATTATTGAAATCCAGACCGCGCAATTCGGCTCGATGCGGGACAAATTAAACGCCTTTCTGGAAGTTTGTCCGGTCACGGTAGTGCATCCTGTTCCGGTCAAGCGCCGGCTCATATGGATCGATCGGGAATCCGGTATCCTTTCCAGCTCCCGTTCCGCCCCCTGCAAGGATGTACGCTTTGATATATTTTCCGAATTCTCCCATATTCCTGATTTGCTGCTCCGTCCGAATCTCTCGTTCTGCTTTCCGCTGCTGGAGATCGAAGAATACCGCTATCTGAACCATAAAAATAAAAATCCGAAGCATCGTGCTTCCCGCTGCGACAAGATCCCGTCGGCATTGATCGGAGAAATTCAGTTGCGCTCCAAATCGGATTTTTACGCTTACGTTCCCGATGGCCTGCCGGAACCTTTCACCTCCGCCGACTTTTCCAAAGCGGCAAAATGCGCGATATCGACTGCGCGAGTCATGCTGTACGTCCTGCATCATATCGGTATTACCGAGCGAGTCGGCAAGCAGGGCAACCGCTTTTTATATCGAATCGTTCCGAAAGAATAAAAAGGTGCTTCACGAAAAAGTGAAACACCCAATCATATCGAAAAATTGACAGCACTCTCGAACAATAAATGCGTTTCCTGCGCTGCCGGCCTATTTTTTCAACTCACTGTCCTTGCGCAAATCCTCCATGGCTTCACTGTCATCCTTGGCGGAGGCAGACGGATTGTTCCGCAGGATCCGCATGGCGTGATGATATGCTTTTTCGGTGCGGGTACGGATCCGCGCTTCGTATGTGCGAATTTTTTCCAACGCTTCGGTAATCTCAGTACGGCGTTCCTCCGAGATATGATCGGAAAGCGCATTTTTGAAGGTTTCGGAAAGCTCCTGCAACGCTTTTAGTTTGGCTGCAGCCCGCGCGGTAAAAGAGGCTGTCCGCCGCTCTTTCCGCTTGGTTTTGCGCAAAACCGATTCTTCCTTGTTCACGGTCGTCCGGAACACCTTATTCCACTCCAACCGTTCCCGAAATTTGTGCAAGTCTTCCTCGCCGAAAGCGGCAATGATCTCCGCCCGCTTGGCAAGCCGCCGCAGTCCCTCGTTTTCTTCGGTCAGCTTGGTCAGCATCTCGCGCAAATCCAGTGCCGCACGGATCGACTGTACCGCGTCTATCGTAAACAGCACCACTAAAGCAATGGCAATGATCTCCGCGATCCCCTGCGGAATTTTAAGGATCAGCCATTCGATCGGCGGGTGGACAAACCGCACCAGCAGCACCGAAAATCCGCCCCATGCCAGCGAGCTGGTCAGGCATATGTATCCGTTTAGATTCAGCTTCTGTTTGGAGTAATCCCAATAACGCACCTTGAACAGCTTTTCCATCACGACGCCGGTAATATACTCCAACACGGTGGCGGCAATCATGCCGAGCAAAAACACCAGCCACAAATTCGTTTTCACCCGGATCGTAGCGATAAGGATCACAAGGGCGCCCGAGCCGTAAATCGGCAGCAAGGGTCCGCGGAGAAATCCGCGGTTTACCCATCTGCGCTCCAGCACCGACACGTAGCAGGATTCCCAAATCCAGCCGCAGAAACAGTAAAACATAAAAAATAATATCCATTGGTCTATCGCGTAAAATCTCATAATAATCCCCGTTGTAATGTTAGTATGTTATCGGCATCAAAGCAGACGCTTGGTCTAAGGCAGACGGACAGCGTCGTTGATCACCAGAATGTCATTTGTCATCAAAACGGTGTTGCCGTGTGGAATAACGATCTTGCCATCCCGCTGTATCATAATAATCAGCTTTTTCCCCGATGAAATATCCGAGATTCGTTTACCCGCCAATTCATCGTCTCCGGCGATCTGCTTTTCATACAGACAGACCCCGTCGATCTTGTCCGCAGATTTTCCACTCAGAATCAGCGTATCTCCCGCGTGCAGCAGCGTTTGCCCGTTGGGAGCGATCTTTTCCTCGCCTCTGATCAGTAAAACCAGGATGGACTCGGGCGGCAGTATCATGTCGCGGACCATGCAGTCTGCCCACGGATGGGATTCCGGAATCGTGAATCGGATAAACTCTACCGGAAGCTCCTCAACATAGTCGGTAAAGGTTTTCATGACATCGGCAGTCTCGTCGGTCATCTTCAGCTTTTTGGTGACAAAGGGGATCAATGTCCCTTGGAACAAGATCGAGAACAGTACAATGAAGAAAACAATATGGAAAATGTCATTTTCGGTCACAGCGGGATCAATCACCGCCATAATCGCAAAAACGATAGATGCGGCACCCCTCATCCCCACCCAGGAAACCAGCAGTTGCTGCCGGACACTGCTTTTAAAGGGCATCAGTATCGAAAACACCGCAATCGGTCGGGCAACAAAGGTTAGGAACAGGGCAATGCAAAGGCCTGCAACTGCGATTTCCGGCAGTTGAGACGGAAAAGCAAGCAAACCGAGCAGGAAAAACAGTAACATCTGCATCAAACCGGTCATACCGTCAAAGAAGTTTACCAAAACCTGCTTGTTTCCGATTCGGCTGTTGCCGACGATGATACCGGCGATATAGGTGCTTAAATAACCGTTTCCGCCGACAAATTCGGTCGCGGCATAGGCAATGATCGCAACTGCCACCATGAATACGGCGTCAAAGCCCGGGGTCGGAAAGGTAAATTTTTTGAAGAACAGCAATGTCAGCACCGCAATAACAACGCCGAACAGGATGCCGTATACAAATTGCGCAAAGATCATGTATATGAATTTGCCCGGAGAGACGTTCCCGTTCATCAGAGAAAGCATTATAATCGTCAACATATAAGAAAACGGGTCGTTGCTTCCGCTTTCGATTTCAAGCATCGACGCCGTATTGTTTCGCAAGTTCAACCGTTTGGAACGAAGGATGGAAAAAACCGAAGCGGCATCGGTCGAGCTGATCACCGAGCCGATCAAAAAGCTTTCGAGCAGAGAAATTTTTAACACCAAATCACAAAACAAGCCGACCAATCCTGCTGTGATAACGGTTCCGAAAGAGGAAAGCAGTACAGCCTTTACGGCAACCGGTTTGGCTTCGCTCCACTTTGTACCGAAGCCGCCGTAAAACATAATGAAGATCAGCGCAACAGAGCAAACTTTTGCGGCGATGTCATAGTTGTCAAAAGGGATCTTCACGATCCCGTCCGAGCCGAAAAAAATGCCGAGCAGCATAAACGCCAGAAGCATCGGCACGCCCAGCCTGCTTGATACTTTGTTAAAAACAACGCACGCAATGATAATAACAGCAACTGCAATTAAGTACACAATCATTATTTTGAATTACCCCCTCATCTTTATTGTGCATCAAACCCCTTTTTCATTGACATCCTATCTCCTTTCACAGTCCGCTTTGTCATACGATCGGAAGATCAGCCTTTTTTGGCTCGATACTATTCGTACCAATTCTGTTTTTATCTACCAATAGTATAACATTTTATCCTGCAAAGAGTCAAGTAAAGGTTTTGCGGTCATGCGCTGATATATTCGCCGTCGGGAGCTATGCGATACTCTGCCAACTTAAATGATCTGCCGCCCTTTACATCGGTCTCTGTCTTCGCCTACAAAACGGTATTGGACGTGTTACTAAGGATGCTTTTTTATTCCTTTCACTTGTGAAACGGATAAAACCCGAAAAGACTCACTGGATTTTTCATGGAAATAAAAACTCTAATACTAATACTAAAATCTAATGAAACACTTTCATTAATTTTCGTATAAATTAATGCTCACTGAACAATTCAAAAACAACCGCCTGCACACTGAATGTGAAGTGAAGCCGGCGGTTGCTTTGATCAGTTTAAAAGACGGGTCGTTTTGCAACTACCCGTCTTTTGCTTATGCTTTCTTATGAGAACCTTTCTATATCAAGCGGTTCCTTGTTAAACAATATTTTTCAGTTCATACCTATTCCGCAATGTTGATCCGATTGACAGCCCGTTTCAGCTTCAACTCCGCAAGATCGTGCTCGGTATTGCTTTGCGCGTGCTGCAACATCTCCCGCGCCTTTTCCTCGGCGCGTTTTGCCCGCTCGACATCGATTTCGTCCTTCCACTCGCAGGTGGTGGCTAAAATCAACGTTTTGTCCCGGTCTGCCTTGATAAAGCCGCCTGAAAGCGCCGCAATCTTTTCTCCGTCGGAACACTTGATTTTGAGCGCGCCGGTGCCGAGTGCAGAGATATACTTCGCGTGTCCTTTCAGAATGCCGACATCGCCCGAAATGGTGCGCACCACAACCCGCTCCGCTTCGCCGTCAAAAAACATCCGATCGGGCGTAACAATGGAAAGATGGAATTCCGACATATTGTGGCCACCTCCTTGAATTGATTATTGCTCTTGTTTTGCTTTTTCCAACACGTCGTCGATGCCGCCGGCAAACAAAAATGCCGATTCGGGGATGTCATCATATTTGCCCTCGATAATTTCTTTAAAGCCGCGAATCGTTTCTTTGATCGGGACGTATTTGCCCTGCATGCCGGTGAATTTTTCCGCCACCGAAAAGGGCTGAGACAGAAAGTTCTGGATTTTTCTGGCTCTGGCAACGGTCAGCTTGTCCTCGTCTGACAACTCATCCATTCCCAAAATCGCGATAATATCCTGCAGCTCCTTGTAACGCTGGAGGGTAGACTGTACCGCTCTTGCCACTTCGTAATGCTCTACACCCACGATTTCAGGGGTAAGAATACGGGAGTTGGATTCCAGCGGATCCACAGCCGGATAGATACCCAGCGAAGAAATCGCACGGGAGAGAACGGTAGTGGCGTCCAGATGCGCAAAAGTCGTTGCGGGTGCCGGGTCGGTCAGGTCATCCGCAGGAACATAAACCGCCTGTACCGAGGTAATAGAGCCTTTTTTGGTGGAGGTAATCCGCTCCTGCAAT
>JAQXIB010000050.1 GCA_029007575.1 Clostridiales bacterium
AGCAGAGATTTAAATCATTTAAAATATTTACGAAGCTCAGAACCTGATTTTTTTGTTCTTTTTTCGCACATTTTCAAACGCCTATAATATTTGCCGTCTTACTGTGTGCCGTTGTTGCGTATCGAACAATCTGATATCAAAAAACGGGACTATATTGTTTTACCGCATTTTTTGCTGATACTGCACAGGAGATAACTGGTATTTCTTTTTAAAGCATCTTGAAAAATAAAACTGATCATAAAATCCTGTCTGTTCCGCAACTTCTCCGATAGTCAGTTTTTCTGTGTGAAGCAAAGCCGATGCAACCGACAACCGATACTCCATCAGATAAGCAATCGGCGTTGTTTTCATGTTTTCTTTAAATCTCCGGAGCAAACAAGAAGGAGAAAGTCCGCAAACATCTGCCAATTGTTCGATGGTGATTTTTTCATGATAATGGGAACAGATGTATGCAATCGCCGGGCTGATGTCATCATACTTTGGCTTCGGAGCCGCATAGGAGATCAGCAAGGACACAAGCTGAAATGCCAGGATGTTTTTTCGGCAGATGGTTTCGATTAAATTATCCTGACAGGTGTTGATTTGATCGATTAGATCGGACAACTGTCCGCTTGTATCGATAATAGAAGCCGGAAAGTGATATAAATCATCTAAACGATAAACATTATCCACCCATGTGTCCAAAAAAACCCATTTGATCTGCATATCATGATCGCCCTCGGAAAAGTTATGGATAATGGTTTGTGAAATGCCGGCAGGTGCAATAAAAGCACTCCCCACCGGAACATCAATATACGGTCCGCCGTCAAAAGAAACCGTATAGAAGCCTTTCTCCGGCATGGCAAGCGACAAATAAGGCAGACTTTTAATTATTTTCAGTTTGTTTTGTGTAAAGCAGTCTTTGCCGCTAAAAATGTGCTCCATACTTATTTTGCCATCAATGACCATAATATCTCCTCCTTTGTTAATATAATACATAAATTTGCGGATGTTGTCCATACCCAAATTCAACAATTTCATATATGATATATTATATCATGATAAATGATGAAGGAGTAATCAAATATGAATCAAAATAGTTTGGACTTCTTGGAAAAACAATCTTACGGAGTCAATTCCTCTCCGATGGACTCAAAAGCAGATACCATTGTTTTATCCAAAAAACAGAACAGCTCGAAACATACGACCGGTTGCGAGCTGTCGTTGGACGGAGAATGGATGATGGCAGAAGGATGCTTAGCCGATATGGTAAAGAACCAATGGGAAAATCCTATTAAAGCCACTGTCCCCGGAAGCATTCATGCCGCACTTTATGAAAATGGTTTGATACCGGATCCGGCTTTCGGAAAAAACGACCAATTTGCCAGAGAGAACAGCTTTAAAACCTGGTGGATGGCAAAAGAATTCGATTGTGATCCCCAAAAATTTGAGCATGCTTCTTTGCTGTTTTCCGGCGTTTGCGAAAGCTGCGATGTATGGCTGAACGGTCAGTTTCTGGGAAGTCATAAAGGGATGTTTGGAGGTCCTGATTTTGATGTCAGCGGATTGCTGCGTGATCATAATAAGTTAATCGTAAAAATTGCACCGATCACCAATTATCCGAGAAAAGAGCATGAACTAAGTGATTTTTTCGACATTTCGAATGTGGCGTGGCTAAACAGTGTCGTATTTAATTGCGTATACGGCTGGCATTATGCAAACGTGCCTGCATTGGGAATTTGGCAGAGTGTAACACTGAAAAGCATACCGCAGGTTAGTATTATCGATCCCTTTGTCGCAACAATAGACACCGAAAGCGGAACGGTAGATTTGGTAACCGAGCTGACGGGTCCGGAGGGTGGTTTTTCCGGAAAGCTGCAAATAGAAATATCTCCGGATAATTTTAACGGAGACAGTTATTTCGCTGAAACACAGATCACATCCGCAGTCATGCGGCATAATTTACATTATCGGTTTCAAATTCCGGACGCGCATTTATGGTGGCCAAATGATTTCGGGGCACAGGATCTGTATCAGATGAAATTAACCTTTCAAACAGACGATCAAATCCTGGACAGCAAGTGTGTCACCTTCGGCATTCGTACCATTGAACACCTGCCGCTGCCGGAGGGTGCCCGTCCCGACAAATATGAATGGCTTTTCGTGATAAACGGGAAAAAAATGTTTATCAAAGGAACGAACTGGTGTACTGTCGATTATTTGATGCATTTTAATAAAGAACGTTACGACCGATTTTTAACACTGGCAAAAAATCAGCATATCCAATTGCTTCGTGCTTGGGGCGGCGGATTGGTGGAAACAGAGGAATTCTATGACCTTTGCGACCGTAAAGGAATCATGGTATTTCAGGAATGGCCGACCGCATGGGACAGCCAAA